>JBFYWX010000488.1:0-12082 GCA_041310825.1 Desulfobacteraceae bacterium
TCGGGCACGTTGATCGCGACCCCGCGCTTCTCGTACTGGGTGGTGGCGACCGGGAAGATCCCGTCCGGGGTGAACTTGCTGACCGGCAGCTTGTCGCCCTGCTGGGCCAGGATCGGCCGCATGACCTCGCGCACCCACTCCGGCTCCTTCTTGCCCGACGACGCTGCGTGGCCCGCCTGGGCCCAGGCGGCCGGATACTTGATCTCCACGAGATTGGCCACGGTGGCATCCACGGCGGCGTTGTTCATGGCGACCAGCTTTTCGCTCTTCTTCCCGAACAGCTTCTGGATTTCGTTTTTCAGGTGGACGATGGCCTCCGCCACGGGCAGCACGTTCGCGAGGTTGAAGAAGGCGGTCTGCATGATCATGTTGATCCGGCCGCCGAGTCCCACCTCCTGGGCGATCTTGACCGCGTCGATGTTATAGAAGCGGATCTTTTTCTGCGCGATGGTCCGGCGCATGGCGGCCGGCAGCTTCTCCTCCATCTCGGCCATGGTCCAGGGGGAGTTGAGGACGAAGGTGCCGCCCGTCTTGATCCCCTCCAGGATGTCGTAGAGCTCCACGTAGTTGTCCTTGTGGCAGGCGATGTAGTCCGCCGTGTCGATCAGGTAGGTGGACTGGATCGGCTTTTGGCCGAAGCGCAGGTGGGAGATCGTGATGCCGCCCGACTTCTTGGAGTCGTAGGCGAAGTAGGCCTGGGCGTACATGGGGGTGTTGTCGCCGATGATCTTGATGGCGCTCTTATTGGCGCCCACCGTGCCGTCGGCACCGAGCCCCCAGAACTTGCACTGCACCGTGCCCGCCGGGGCGACATCCAGGCTGGGGCCCACCTCGAGGGAGGTGTGGGTGACGTCGTCGACGATCCCGACCGTGAAATGGTGCCTGGGCTGGGCGGCCTGCATGTTGTCGAAGACGGCCTTGACCATGGCCGGGTTGAACTCCTTGGACCCCAGGCCGTAGCGGCCGGCCAGGAGCTTGACCGCCCGGCCCTGCTCCATGCAGGCGGTGCAGACGTCCATGTAGAGCGGGTCTCCGGGGGCCCCTGGCTCCTTGGTGCGGTCGAGCACGGTCACGATTTTGGCTGTGGAGGGGATCACGGCCAGGAGATCCGCGGCCGAGAAGGGGCGGTACAGGCGCACCTTTACGAGCCCCGTCTTCTCCCCCTTGCCGTTCAAGTAGCCGACCACCTCCTCAATGGTCTCGCAACCCGAGCCCATGGCGATGACGACGCGCTCGGCCTGCGGGTCGCCGACGTAGTCGAAGAGGCGGTAGTGCCGGCCGGTCAAGGTGCCGACCTTCTTCATTGCTTCGGCGACGATGCCCGCGGCCTTGAGGTAATAGGGATTGGCGGCCTCGCGGCCCTGGAAGTAGATGTCCGGGTTCTGGGCCGTGCCCCTCAGCTCCGGCCGTTCGGGGTTGGCCCCGCGCGCCCGGAACCTGGCGACGGCCGCATGATCGACGAGCCCGGCCATCGCTTCGGTGTCGATCACGGCGATCTTCTGGATCTCGTGCGAGGTGCGGAAGCCGTCGAAGAAGTGAACGAAGGGCAGGCTCGCCTCGATGGCGGCGAGATGCGCCACGAGGCCGAGATCCATGACCTCCTGCACCGAGGAGGAGGCGAGCAGGCAGCTGCCGGTCTGCCGCACCGCCATGACGTCCTGGTGGTCGCCGAAGATGGAGAGAGCATGGGCCGCGATCGCCCGGGCCGTGACGTGAAAGACCCCGGGCAGGAGTTCGCCGGAGATCTTGTACATGTTGGGCACCATGAGCAGCAGCCCCTGGGAGGCCGTGAACGTGCTGGTGAGGGCGCCGGCGGCGAGCGCGCCGTGCATCGCGCCCGCGGCCCCCCCCTCGGACTGAAGCTGGCGGACGGTCATGGTCATCCCGAAGACGTTCTTGCGGCCGGCGGCCGCCATTTCATCGGCCAGCTCTGCGATCGGGGAGGAGGGGGTGATCGGGTAGATCGTCGCCACATCGCTCATGGCGTAGGCCACGTGGGCGGCGGCGGTGTTTCCATCCATGGTTTTCATCTTCTGCTTGGCCATAATATTCTCCCTTGAATGTCGTAGTTTGTCCGGCCTCGATGGCGAGTATCCCGAAAAAGCGTCGGCGTCGCAATTGGCTCTATCGACCCCGGTTCTTCACTCGAACCCTCGGCCCCTTGAACCCTTGACCCCTTATTTCAGAATGGTTTCAAAAAAATCGTTGCCCTTGTCGTCGACGATGATGAAGGCCGGGAAATCGCGGACGCGGATGCGGTAGACCGCCTCCATTCCGAGCTCCGGGAACTCGATCAGCTCCATGGCGGTGATGCAGTCCCGGCCGAAGCGCGCGGCCACCCCGCCGATCGAGCCCAGATAGAACCCGCCGTATTGCCTGCAGGCGTCGGTCACGACCCGGGTGCGGTTGCCCTTGGCGAGCATTACGAGCGAAGCCCCCTGGGCCTGGAAGAGCGGAACGTAGGCGTCCATTCGCCCGGCGGTGGTGGGTCCGAAGGCTCCCGCGGCATGACCGGCGGGGGTCTTGGCCGGTCCGGCGTAGTAGACGATGTGGTTCTTGAAGTAGTCCGGAAGCCCCTCCCCGCGGTCGAGTCTCTCCTTGAGGCGGGCGTGGGCGATGTCCCGGGCCACGATGATGTCCCCGGTCAGGAGGAGCGGGGTCGCGACCGGGTAGCGGCTCAACTGGGCGCGGACCGCCGCCATGGGCCGGTTGAGATCCACCGGGACGGCGGCCGCCCCCTCTATCCTCACCTCGGGCAGGTAGCGGGCCGGGTCGGTTTCGAGTTCCTCCAGAAAGATCCCCTCGCGGGTGATCTTGGCCTTGATGTTGCGGTCGGCGCTGCAGCTCACCCCCAGCCCGATCGGGCAGGAGGCCCCGTGGCGCGGGAGACGGATGACGCGCGTGTCCAGGCAGAACCATTTGCCGCCGAACTGGGCCCCCAGGCCGATCGCGCGCGCGATGCGCAGCGCCTCGGCCTCGAGCGCGAGGTCGCGGAAGGCGTGGCCCCCCGGCCCGCCGTGGGTCGGCAGCCCGTCGAGGTAGCCGGCGGTGGCAAGCTTGACGGCCTTCAGCGTCATTTCGGCCGATGTTCCGCCGACGACGAAGGCCAGGTGGTAGGGCGGGCAGGCCGCGGTGCCGAGAGTTTTCATCTTGCTCTGCATGAAATCGGGCAGGCTCTGCGGGTTGAGGACGGCCTTGGTCTCCTGGAAGAGGAAGGTCTTGTTGGCCGAGCCGCCCCCCTTGGCGATGAAGAGGAAGCGGTAGGCGTTGCCCCCGACGGCGTAGATTTCGATCTGGGCCGGGAGGTTGCACCCCGAGTTCTGCTCCTCGTACATGCTGAGGGGCACGTTCTGGGAATAGCGCAGGTTGCCGCGGGTGTAAGCGTTGAAGATCCCCCGGGCGAGGGCCTCTTCGTCGCCGTCGCCGCTGAAGACCCGTTGGCCTTTCTTGCCGATGACGATGGCCGTGCCGGTGTCCTGGCACATGGGAAAGACCCGCTCGGCGGAGATGACCGCGTTCTTGACCAGTTCCAGCGCGACGGTGCGGTCGTTGGCCGAGCTTTCCGGGTCGCGGAAGACCTCGGCCAGCCGCGCGAGGTGCGCGGCGCGCAGGAGGTGCGCCACGTCGGCGAAGGCCTGCTCGGAAAGGAGGGTCAGGGCCTCAGGCGCCACCGTGAGAATCTCGTCTTGGCCGAGTCGTGCGGTGCCGACATGCTCCCGGCTGACCAGACGGTAGGACGTGGGGTCCGCGGCCAGAGGAAACATCTCCTGAAAGCTGAAGGATGCCATCGGCGGTCTCCATTTTTTTCCAAGTACTAAAAGAGGTTATGCTAACAGGGGGGACATTTTCTGTCAAGCGGATTTGGGCGCGGAACGCTCACCCGGGTTTCGGCCGGGCGCAGCGGTCGACCAGGTAGAGGATCGATTTGTAGTGGATCCCGCTGTGGGCGGAGAGGCCGATCTCGCAGGTTCGGCTCGTGGAGTAGCCGGCCGTGCAGGCCCCCGCGACCCCGCGCCGCAGGTGCTTTAGGGCCGAGGCGTTTAGCTCGGGGTGGTTGAAGCCGCGGTCGCCGGCGAACCCGCAGCAGCCGACAAGGTCCGGGACCACTACCTGCGCGGCGCAGGCCCGGGCCAGGGAGAGCGCTCGGGCCTCGATCCCCATCTTGGTGCTGCTGCAGGTGTGATGGTAGGCGATGGTCTCTGCGACCGGGACGAGGTCGAGGTGCGGAAGCAGATAGGTCAGCGTGAAGTCGACCGGGTCGAACAGGGTCAGGCGTTTTGCCATCACCTGACGCATCCGGTAGAGGCAGGGGCTGGTGTCGACTAAAACCGGCAGCCGCCCGCCGTCAGTGGCCTCGAGCAGGGCCGCCTCGAGCTCCTGCGCCTTGGCGTCGGCCGCGGTGGTAAAGCCCTTGCTCTCGAAGGGGGTGCCGCAGCAGAGGGATGCCATCCCCGGCGGGAACACCACCCCGTATCCGGCCTTTTCCATTAGCCGCACGGTGACCCGGTGCAGGGGGTCGCGGTCGGGATCCCCCCGGGCCGGCCCCATGGTGCGGCTGATGCAGCTCGGGAAATAGACGGCGAAAAAGGCCTTTGACGCCCGGGAGGGCCGGGGACGGGGCGGATCGATGCCGCGCGGCATCCAGCGCGACCACTGCGGCAGCCGCCCGCCGCTCAGGCGGCGCGCCCGGTCGGCCAGGGCTTCCATGGCGGGGGCGCCGAGAAGTCCGTGGGCGCGATCGGCGATTTTAAGCCCCGCGCGCACGAGGGCGGCCGTCCGGGCGAAATGGCCGGCGGCAAGGCCGGCCGCCCGGCGCGCAGCCGGGTGCGCCGTCTTTGCGCGCAGTTTCTTGGTGTGCTCGCCGGTGTTGATCTCCACCGGGCAGGCCACGGCGCACAGGCCGTCCACGGCGCAGGTTTGCTCGCCCGGGTAGCGGTAGGCGTTCTCGATCTCCGCGAGCCGGGCGGGGTTTTCGCAGGCGGCCCGCAACCGGGCGATTTCGCGCTGCACCACGATGCGCTGGCGGGGGGTCAAGGTCAGCTCCTTGGAGGGGCAGTTGACCTCGCAGAAGCCGCATTCGATGCATTTGTCCACGAGCGGGTCGGCCGGGGGCAGCGGCTTTAAGTTCTCAAGATGGGCCGTGGGGCTCGGGTTCAGGATGACGCCCGGGTTGAGGAGGTGCTTCGGGTCGAAGATCGCCTTGATCCGTCGCATGAGGGCCAGTCCCTGCGGGCCCCACTCGAGCGCGACGAAGGGCGCCATGTTGCGGCCGGTGCCGTGCTCGGCTTTAAGGGAGCCGTCGTAGGTCTCCACCACCATGCGGCAGATCTCGTCCATGAACCGCCGGTAGCGGTCTACCTCCGCCGCCCGCCCGAAATCCTGGGTGAAGACGAAGTGCAGGTTGCCCTCGAGCGCGTGGCCGAAGATGATCGCCTCCTCGTAGCGATAGCGCCGGAGCAGCCCCTGGAGGTCCAGGGTGGCCCGGGCCAGCTGCGCGATCGGGAAGGCCACGTCTTCGATGATCACCGTGGTCCCCGCCGCGCGCACCGCGCCCACGGCCGGGAAGAGCCCCTTGCGGATGTTCCACAGCGTCGTGGTCTCGGCCGCGACGTCGGTGAAGGCGATCGGCCGCTCGATCGGGATCCCTTTGAGAGCGGCGGCCGCCGCCTCGATCTGGTCCCGGAGCTCCTCGGCCGTAAAGGCCCGGGTCTCGACCAGCAGGGCGGCGGCCGGGGCAGGGAGGGTCTTGAGGTAGCCCGGCAGGCCGGCCTTGGTCTCCACCGAGCGCAGGGCGGCGCGGTCCATGAGCTCGACCGCCGCCACCGGCTGGCCCCGCAGCACGGCCGCGGCCGCGGCCGCGTTCTCGATCCGGGGAAAGACCATGAGGCTGCTCGCCTTGCAGGGGTGCTCGACGACGGTGTGGTAGGTGATCTCGGAGATGAAGCCGAGTGTTCCCTCCGAGCCGATCATCAGGTGCAGCAGGATCTCGAAGGGGTCCTCGAAATCAACGAGCGCATTGAGGCTGTAGCCGGTCGTATTCTTGAGCTTGTACTTGCGGCGGATGCGCGCGGCGAGCGCGGGCGTCGAGCGGACCTCGCGGCCGAGCGCTTCCAGGGCGTCGAGCAGCTCCGGGCGGCGGCTGCGGAAGGCGGCGCGGCTGGCCGCATCCTGGGTGTCGAGGCGGGTGCCGTCCTGGAAGACGAGGCGCATCCCGGCCACCGTCCGGTAGCTGTTCTGGGCGGTGCCGCAGCACATCCCGCTCGCGTTGTTGGCGGCGATTCCGCCGATCATGGCGGCGTTGATGGAGGCGGGGTCCGGGCCGATCTTGCGGCCGTACGGGGCGAGGTAGCGGTTGGCGTGGCCGCCGACGACCCCGGGCTGGAGCCGGATGCGCTCCCCGTTGTCGAGGATCTCGTAGCGGTTCCACCGGCCGCCTGCCACTAGGAGTACGGAGTCCGAGATCGCCTGCCCGGAGAGGCTCGTCCCGGCCGCGCGGAAGGTCACCGGCAGCCCCTGCCGGTCGGCCGCGTCGAGGACGAGGGCGACCTCGGGCTCGCTGTCGGTCCAGACCACGACCCGCGGTACCAGACGGTAGAAGCTCGCATCCGTGCCGTAGGCGAGGGTGCGCAGCGGGTCGGTGAAGAGCCGCTCCCGGGGGATTCGCGCGCTCACCGCGGACAGAAAGCGTTGATAGGGCTCAGGCAGCATGGCCTAAAATAGGGTTCAAGGGTTCGAGGGGCCAAGGGGTCGAGGGTTAAAGGGCGATGGATTCCGTCTCATCCCTCTCCATCCAGAATCAGCACGATCAACTCCTTGGGGCCGTGGACGCCGAAGGCCAGGGTCAGTTCGATGTCGGCGGTCTTGGAGGGGCCGGAGACGAGGAGGAGGTTGGTCGGCATCCCCCCGGCCCAGCGCTGCGCGCACATGGCCTCCTCGAGGCGAGGGAAGATGCGCTCGGCCGCGAGAACGGCGATGTGGACCGGGGGCACGAGCGACATCAGCCGCGGCTCGCGCTCATCCGGCCGCAGGATCAGCGCGCCCGTATCGGCCACGGCCCCGGCGGCGGCGGTGACGGCGGCCTCCACTGAAAAAAGCCGCTCCTTGAAGGTCTCCACCGGTGCGCGGTAGGCCACCAGCTCGGGCAACCCCTGCGGATCCTGCGCAAAGGCCTCTTCAATGGCCCTGCCGAGCGGGGTCTCCGGGGCGTAGAGGAGCGAGGACCACCCGCGCTCCCGGAGCAGGGTTTTCAAGGCGTCGATCCAGCCGGCGGACGGCACCCGGCGCACCTCGGCCCGCACCGCCTCCATCCGGGTTTTCAGCGCATCGATGCGGGTGGAGAGTTCCGGCGCGGCCGGGGCCGGCGGGAACTCCGGGCGGGGCGCATTCGCGCGTGGAGCGCCGCGCAGGCGGGCGAGAATCCGGTCGCGGGCGGTGTCAGTCATCGCCATCCCTCATCTCCATCACCCGGCGGTGCAGCGGGGTGTGGTCGAAATGCGGCGGCTCGCGGAAGCGGGTCCAGCGCTCCAGCAGCCCCGCGGGCGGCAGTTCGTTGCCGATCAGTCCCAGCAGCCGGTTGAGCGCGCGGTTGAGCCGGGGGTGGGTATTGAGGAAGGACCACCCCTTCCAGGCCAGCCGTTCGGGCAGGCTGCGGCGACAGCCATGGCCGGGGACGGCGCTCGTGGCCGCCCCTGAGGTCGCCTCGTTGCGCAGACGCCGTAACAGACCGGTGATGGGGATCTTGACCGGGCAGACCTCCTCGCAGGCCCCGCATAGGCTGGAGGCCGTCGTGAGTGCCCCGGCCTGGTCCAGCCCGGCCACCTGGGGGTTCAAGATCTTGCCGATCGGCCCCGGGTAGACGAAGCCGTAGGCATGGCCGCCGATCCGGGTGTAGACCGGGCAGTGGTTGAGGCAGGTGCCGCAGCGCACGCACTGCAGGGTCTGGCGCAGCTCGGGATCGGCGTAGATCCGCGAGCGCCCGTTGTCGAGCAGGAGCAGGTGGACCTCGGTCGGGCCGTCTTTTTCCCCCGGCCGGCGGGGGGAGCTGATCAGGTTGACGTAGGTGGTGATGAGCTGGCCGGTGGCCGATCCGGTCAGAAGGCGCAGCAGGGGCGGCAGGTCCTCGAGTTTTTCGATCACCTTCTCGATCCCCATGACGGCGATGTGGACCGGCGGCAGGGTCGTGCACATGCGGCCGTTGCCCTCGTTTTCCACCAGGCAGAGGGTGCCGGTCTCGGCCACGGCGAAGTTGACCCCGCTGATCCCCACCGCCGCCTCGGCGAACTTGCGGCGCAGGGTGCGCCGGGCGATGGCGTTCAACTCGGCCACCTCTTCGGTATACGGGGCGCCGGGTACTTTTTCGTGAAAAATCCGGGAGATCTGCTGCTTGTTTTTGTGGATGGCCGGGACGATGATGTGGGAGGGGGTCTCGCCGTTCAACTGGATGATGAACTCCCCCAGGTCGGTCTCCACCACCTCGAGCCCGTGCGTCTCGAGGAAGGCGTTCAGATGCATCTCCTCGGAGACCATGGATTTGCCTTTGACCACCCGGGTCGCCGCGTGGCGTTCGATGATGTCGAGCACGCGGCGGTTCGCCACGGCCGGGGTTTCGGCCCAGTGCACCTCGATCCCGTTTTTCCGGCAGGAGGCCTCGAGCGTCTCCAGGAGCTCGGGCAGGCGGCTGAGCACGCGGCGCTTGATCCCCTGGCCGAGGGTGCGCAGCCGCTCGGTTTCGGCGGGGTCGCTGAAGACGGCCTGGCGCTTGGCGATGAAGCTGCCCATGGCGAAGGCGAAATTGCGGCGCAGCTGGGAATCGGCCAGGGCGGCCTCCACGTTGCGATCGAACTCTTCAGGTCCCATGGGTGCGCTCCCAGATGAACTCCGCCAGGTGCTGGCCCCGGATGGGGAACCCGCGGTGGGCGATGGCACCGGTGATGTTGAGCAGGCAGCCGCAGTCCCCGGCCAGGACCCGCTGGGCGCCGGTCGCCCGGATGTCGTCGATTTTGTCGTTCACCAGGGCCCCGGAAATAGCGGGGTGCTTGACGGCGAAGGTGCCTCCGAACCCGCAGCACTCGCGCTCGCGCGCGAGTTCGACCAGCTCGACGCGGGCAAGCTGCCGGATCAGCTGCTTGGAGTGGGCGATCACGCGCATCTCCCGCAGGGCGTGGCAGGAGCTGTGCCAGGTCACCGTGAGGGGGGCCCCGCGGTCTTCGAGCCGCACACCCAGCCGGTCGGCCATGAATTCGGACCACTCGACCACCCGTCTATCGAAGCGCTCCGCCCGGTCCTCTTCCGGACGGCCCGCAAACAGTGCCGGGTAGTGGTGCTTCATCATGCCGGCGCAGGAGCCCGAGGGCACCACCACGGGCAGATCGTCATCCCCGAACGCGCGGATCTGCTGGCGGGCTACCGCCCGGGCCTCCTCGGGGTAGCCCGAGTTGTAGGCCGGCTGGCCGCAGCAGGACTGCCCGCCCGGAAACCGGACCCGCACCCCTTCGCGCTCGATGAGCCGGATGGCGGCCATCCCGGCCTCGGGGAAAAAGGATTCGATCAGGCAGGTTCCGAAAAAATAGACCGTTTGCGGTTTCAATGGGTTCAGATCCATACAGGGCGCGGGGCTCGCTGCGGGCTGTTGCGGCGGGTGCTGCACTGCCTGCTTGTGAATTGCAGCGGTTTATGATACCCCAGCGCATACCACATCCGCGGGCCGAAATAAAGGGCCGGATCGCTCGTGGGAGGCGAGCCCGATGCAGAAAAAAATCCTTGTCGCGGTCGACAGCTCGCCTCATTCGCGCGCCGCCGTCGACTATGCCGTGCGCATGAACGAGCTCATCCCGGAGCTCGGCTTCACCCTGTTTCACGTCCACCCGCCGCTTTCCCAGTTTCTGCTGGACGAGGCCAAGCGCGATGCCCAGGCCCGGGTCGATCTCAAGAAGATCGCGGCCCGCAACGCGGAGGCCTCCGACGGGCTGCTCGCAAGCCTGAAGGAGGTGATGCGGCGCGCGGGGGTGGCCGAGGCCTCGGTCGAACTCATGGCCCAGCCGCGCCACCAGGGGGTCGCCAAGGACATCCTCGACGTCGCCCAGATCAGTCTCTACGATGCCATCTTGATCGGGCGGCGGGGCATCGGCGGCCTGCAGAAGCTCTTCATGGGCAGCGTCTCCGCCCACCTGATCGAGAACTCCCCGCTCATTCCGGTCTGGATGGTGGATGGCAAGGTCTTCTCGACGCGCGTCATGGCGGCTGTCGACGGCTCCGAGAGCGCCCTGCGGGCGGTAGACCATCTATCCTTCATCCTTTCGGGGGTGGCCGAGGCCCGGGTGTGCTTCTTCCACGTCACCCCCCGGTTGAAGGACTTCTGCGAAATCGATTTCAGCCGGGACCAGAGCGCCGACCTGGAGGCCCTGGTCACCCGCGGCGACCGGCGCTGCATGGAGGACTTCTTCGCCGTCGCCCTCGAAAAGCTGCGCCAGGCCGGGTTCAGCGACTCCCAGATCGAGACCCGAACCGCCACGACCATGATGAGCATCGGCGAGACGGTTCTCCAGGCCGCGCGGGAGGGGGGCTTCGGGACCATCGTCATGGGCCGGCGCGGGATGAACAAGTCCTTTTTCGGGGGCAAGACCTCCCACACCGTCAGCCGCGACATCAGCGACGCGGCCCTCTGGATGGTGCCATGAAACAGATGCCCCACTACCTGCACCGGTTCACCCGGGGCATCATCCTGGCGCTCATTATCATGATGATGTTCACGGTGGCGGTTTCGACCATCGAGCTGCTGGTCATCCTGGTCCAGGAGCTGATGGAACCCCCGGCCTACCTGCTCGGCATCGACAATCTTTTTGCAATTTTCGGTTTTTTCATGATGATCCTGATCGCGCTTGAGCTCCTGGAGTCCATTCGCGCCTATTTGACGGACGACGCGCTGCACGTGGAGGTCGTTTTCCTGGTGGCGATGATCGCGATTGCGCGCAAGGTGATCATCCTGGAGGTTCGGGACCTCGATCCCATGCGGCTGATCGGGATCGCCGCCATCATAGCTTCCCTTTCGGTCGGGTATTATTTCGTCAAACGCGCCATGTCCTTCCCGCGTCCTTTGTCGGGGCGGCTGCCCGAATGAACCCAAAACCATCAGACGGTGCACCCTTCACACGAAAAGGAGAAACCTATGATCCCTGAAATCAAGAACATTCTCTTCACCACTGATTTGTCCAAGCAAGCCCGCCACGCCTTCAACTACGCGTTGAGCCTGGCCAACCAGTATGGGGCGAGCCTCACCATCCTCTATGTCATGGAGGACCCCTCGCCCTCCCAGAGCGCCTATCTGCAGGCCTTCATCGGCGATGAGCGCTGGGAGGAACTGCGCCAGTCCCACGAGCAGGAGATCCGGCAGATCCTGATCGGCAAGAAGCGGGAAGGGGCCATGATCCGCGCGGCGCTGGGGGAGATGTTCGCGGAGACCCAGAAAGAGTTCAAGGCGCCCGGCCTCAGGTCGGAGGAGATCGTGGTGACCCAGGGGGATGCGGTCGACTGCATTCTCCAGGAGTCCGAGGCGCGGCAGAGCGACCTGATCGTGATGGGCTATCATGCCCGCGGTCGTATGGAAGCGGCCATCGTCGGCAGTGTCAGCCGCCGGATCCTGCGCCGCGCCAAGGTGCCCGTGCTCTTGGTCCGGCTGCCGGAGACGGACGAGAAGTAGGCGCTCTGCTCAAACGCCTCCCCTCCGTCAACTGCGCCCCGCGCTCCCGGCGAAATGGCAGGCGGCCCAGTGCCGGGCGCGGATCTCGGTCAGCTCCGGCTCGCGCTCGGCGCACACGGCCGCGGCATAGCGGCAGCGGGGATGGAACCGGCAGCCCGAGGGCGGGTCGATGGGGCTGGGGACGTCTCCCTTCAGGATGATCCGGCCGGGCCGCTTCAGGGAGGGGTCGGGGATCGGAACGGCCGAGAGCAGGGCCTGGGTGTAGGGATGGAGCGGCTCCAGGTAGAGCTCCTTGCTCGGCGCGATCTCCACGATCTTGCCAAGATACATCACTGCCACCCGCTCGCTCACGTGCTCCACGACGCTGAGGTCGTGGGAGATGAAGAG
>JBFYWX010000507.1:0-2646 GCA_041310825.1 Desulfobacteraceae bacterium
TGGTGCAGTTCCAGGCCGGCCCGCGCTATTACGCGGCGAGCACCGAATCGGGGCCGGACGGTTGGGCGTTCAGGTTCAACGTCGTGCTGCTGTTTCCCAAATGAAGACCCTGTTCGGCGACACCCACATGCCCTCGGCGAGGGCAAATAGACGCCCTCTCCCTAAAACCGCGAGCGGTGACCACCGGCTCATGCCTCGTGATTCAGGGGAGCGCCGACGGCGCGCCGCTCTGATATACCGCGGCCGGATAAAGGCTTCGCTATTTCCGGCCGACATTCCCTCCGCAGATCCCATCCACCAACGAGGACAACTCCGATGAAGCGACGACTCTGGCCATCCCTGCTCGGCGCCCTGGCGCTGCCGTTCTACCTGCCGCTCGCCGTGGCCGCCGACAAACCCAACATCCTGGTGATCTTCGGCGACGACATCGGCTGGTACAACACCAGCGCCTACAACCAGGGTGTGATGGGGTATCGGACGCCCAACATCGATCGGATCGCCAAGGAGGGCGTCCTCTTCACCGATGCCTATGGGCAGCAGAGCTGCACCGCTGGGCGCGCGGCCTTCATCACCGGCCAGAGCCCCAAGCGCACGGGGCTCCTGAAGATCGGTATGCCGGGTGACCCGATCGGACTTCAGGCGGAGGATCCCACCCTCGCCGAGCTGCTCAAACCGCTCGGCTACGCCACCGGTCAGTTCGGCAAGAACCACCTCGGTGATCGCGACGAGCATCTGCCGACCAAGCACGGCTTCGACGAATTCTTCGGCAATCTCTACCACCTGAATGCCGAGGAGGAACCGGAGAACCCGGACTATCCGAAGGACCCCGCGTTCCGAGACAAGTACGGCCCGCGCGGCGTCATCCACTCCTACGCTGACGGGCGCATCGAGGACACCGGACCGCTCACCAGCAAGCGCATGCAGACCGTGGACAAGGAATTCCTTGCGGCGACGGTGGACTTCATCGACCGCCAGCAGGCCGAGGACAAGCCCTGGTTTGTCTGGTTCAACACCACCCGCATGCACATCTTCACGCACCTGGAGGACGCCAGCAAAGGTGCCACGGGACGGGGCATCTATGCCGACGGCATGGTGGAGCACGACGGCCTGGTCGGACAGTTGCTCGCCAAGCTCGACGCGCTCGGCGTCGCCGACAACACCATCGTCGTCTACACCACCGACAACGGCGCGGAGAAATTCTCCTGGCCCGACGGTGGCACTTCGCCCTTCCGCGGCGAGAAAGCGACCACCTGGGAGGGCGGCATCCGCGTGCCCCTGATGGTGCGTTGGCCGGGAAGGATCCCCGGCGGACGGACCTCCAACGACATCATCAGCCTTGAGGACTTCATCCCCACGCTTATGTCCGCGGTGGGTGAGTCCGGCATCAAGGAGAAGCTGCTAACCGGTGCGACCATCGGCGACAAGACCTTCAAGGTGCACCTCGACGGTTACGACTTCCTGCCGTACCTGACCGGAGAGAGCAAGGAAGGACCGCGACGCGAATTCTTCGCCTGGGTGGACGACGGCAGCCTCGGCGCGGTGCGCGTCGGGGCCTTCAAGGGCCACTTCTCCACTCAACCGCATCATGGCCTCGACGCCTGGCTGCTCGGGCAGGAGCCGCGCAAGGCGCCGCTGATCGTTGATCTGCGCGCCGATCCGTTCGAGACCGCACCGCTGGAGTCCTCCTACTACGACGACTGGCTGGTGCGCCACATGTACGTGGTCATGCCGCTGATGGAGATCGTCGGGACGCACATGGAGACCTTTAAAGCGTTCCCGCCGCGTCAGGAGAGCGGCAGCTTCACGCCCAAACAGTAGGGCACCGCTTCAAACCCGGATACGGGCCACACCCATCGTCGGGGACCTATCTCCGGGTCCCCGGCGATGCGTTCTCCGGGGACATTGAGAAGCTGACCATGGCAGTCCAGCCCGATGCTCTGAGCGGGGTCAAGCGCCGGCAGGACGCAGCGCGAGCCGCTGCGCACGCGAACGCGGGTAGGGCATGACCACCTTCGCCGATCCACGGAAAACGAGACCATGCGGAAGACCAATACGCATTTCATTGCACGCGCGGCCGCCGGCCTTGCCCTGGCCGCCTGTGTTCTGGTGCCTCCGATAGCCCGCTCCTCGGAGGGCGGGACCGGGCACTATGTTCCGGGCTCGGTGGCCACCCTGATCGATCTCGCGCCTACCCGGCCCGGCTGGGTGATCGAGCCGATCTACCTTCACTACGAGGGCGATGCCGATCTCTCCAAGCAGATCCCGGTCGCCGGCATCGACGTGTTCGGTTTGAAGGCCACCAGCGACGTCCTGCTCGCCGGCGGGTTCTACACCTTCGACCAGCGGGTGTTTGGTGCCCGTTACAGCGTCGGGGTCATGCTGCCCTATGTCTGGATGACAGTAGAGGGCGAGATCGGAACGGTGCTTGGCGACAGGCGGGTACGGGATACGGCCTCCGGATTCGGCGATCTGACGCTGATCCCGGCCATGCTCGCCTGGAAGGACGGTCCCTGGCAGTACAACGCCGCCCTGTCCGTCTACGCCCCGACCGGGGACTACGAGGTGGGCCGTCTGGCCAACCCGGGGCTCAACTACTGGTCCTTCAATCCCTGGGCGGGGGTTTCATACAACAACGCCAAGACTGGC
>JBFYWX010000524.1:0-7061 GCA_041310825.1 Desulfobacteraceae bacterium
TTCAGCTCCTCACGCGCAAGTGAAAGTAGCCGCTTCGGTCTTCCTCAGGTTAAGTATGGACGATTTCTTTGTTTTTGCCTATTCGTTGTTGTTAAGGTGCTAACTCTAATATACAAGGCGCGAAGAACGCTAAGGGGATAAAAACTTAGCAAACTTGGCGTCTTAGCGGTTTTATCTATTTTCATCTTGTGCACGGATCAAATCGCGGTACCAGAACGCGCTTTCCTTGATCGTGCGCTTTTGCGTGGCGTGGTCGACGTAGATCAAGCCCATCGGGTAATCGTAACCGGACGCCCACTCGCACAAGTCCATCAGCGACCACACGAAGTAGCCGCGCACGTCGGCGCCGTCCTGGATCGCCCGGGCGAGCTGCGCCAGGTACAGCTCCAGGTAGCGCTGGCGATAGGGGTCGTAACGTTTTCCGTCTCCCCACCACTCCTCGCACTTCGTGCCGTTCTCGGTGATGTACACCGGCGGGCTGCCATACTCATTTTTATAGCGCATGGCCAGTTCGTAAATGCCCGAGGGGTACGCTCCCGCTCCGAGGATTTCATCCTCGATGTAATCTGGCCCTGGAGGCGTGGTGCGCTCGATCCAGGCCTGGAAGAAGGGGATTTTCCAGTCGTGGTAGGCGAACATGGGGCTGTAGTAGTTCACGCCCAGGAAGTCGAACGGGTGCGAGATGATTTGCATGTCGCCCTCCCGGATGGGAGGTTTGAACGGCCACAGGCGCTTCCAGAGGGCTTCGGGGTAAGCGCCGCGGTAGAGACCGTCCAGGTAAAAGCGGTTGACGAAGAGGTCAGAAAATGCCGCCGCCTGGCGGTTTTTCGGCGTGTCGACCTGCGGGTAGACCGGGAACTGGCTGAGCGTGATCCCCACCTGGAGGCCGGGATGGAGCGACTTGATGCGTTCGACCGCCAGCCCGTGCCCGAGCAGCTCGTGGTGGGCGACGCGGAAATACGCCCAGGGGCTCTTCCGGCCGGGCGCGTGCTCGCCCAAAAAGTGCCCAAACATGGCGTGCTCCCAGGGCTCATTGAGCGTGATCCAGTGCTTGGCGCGGTCGCCGAGGGCTTTGACGACGACCTCGGCAAAATCGGCGTAATCGGTTGCGCCCTGCCTGCCGATAAAGCCGCCGTAAGCCTGGTAGAGCGCCTGCGGCATGTCCCAGTGGAAGATCGTGATGAAGGGGGTGATCCCCTTCGCCAGCAAGGCGTCCACCAGGCGCTGGTAGTAATCGAGCCCCTTGGGATTGACCTTGCCGCGGCCTTCCGGGAGCACGCGCGCCCAAGAGATCGAGAAGCGGTACGCGTTCAGGCGCAGCTCGCTCATCAGGTCGATGTCGGTCTGGAAATCGTGGTAGGTGTCGGCGGCGACCTCGGCAGCTCGCGAGTGCTTCTGCCGGGATGGCTGGTGCATGAAGACGTCCCAGGCGGAGAGACCTTTGCCATCCTCGTTCCAACCGCCCTCGATCTGGAAGGCAGCCGTGGCCGTACCGAAGTAAAAGTTGGGAGGGAAATGGAGGGTCATGGGGTTAATAGGCCAACAAGCCAATATATCAGTACCCAGAAGTAAAAGTTGGGAGGGAAATGGAGGGTCATGGGGGTATTGTATCGCGTTGTGGATCGCTGAAACACCGAAAAGTTAGCTTCACCCCAAAAACAAGCGAACGAAGTTCGCAAATGGTCCAGGGAGTAGTGCGGGATCGATCAGATAAGATTCGGTGAGATGGCAGTTGTGCTAAACAACCCAGGTAATGTGCGAAATGAACGATTATGACATCTGGGGACTGCACGTTCGCATGGCCGGTACAAACGAGAGGAAAAATGAGGGTTGGACGAACTATAATACGTCTGATGTGAAATCAAAGAACAATTGACGAAAAGAGGGAATGCCCTCA
Organism: Desulfobacteraceae bacterium; assembly: GCA_041310825.1. Classification (GTDB taxonomy): domain Bacteria; phylum Desulfobacterota; class Desulfobacteria; order Desulfobacterales; family SpSt-501; genus SpSt-501. The sequence continues at coordinate 1,898 of JBFYWX010000524.1, forward strand.
AGATTATGGTGCCATCCAAATCTACGAGGAGACATTCCCATGACAAGTATATCCATAATCGATATTTTGACCATAATCTTTGTTCTGGTGGATGACTGGTATCAAGAAGAAGGACACAAACTTTTGAGAGGCAAACCTGGCAAAAAGCCTAAATTCAGTGATAGCGAAGTGATGACGTTGATGTTGGCGCAAGATTTCATTCCATTCCCAAGCGAGACACAGTATATTGGGTTCATTCGAGCCAATTATCTGGCCATGTTTCCGAATCTGATCGATCAAAGCCAATTCAATCGACGGGCTCGAGCTTTACGTTTACTGATAGAGGAGTTGCGACGCTATTGGATTTGCCAAAAAGGGTGGCACCTGGGCACTCATTATTTGTTGGATACCAAGCCAGTTCCGGTGATCGGTTACAAGCGCAATAAAAAGCACAGTGATTTTGCGGGAAGCGCCGGATATGGGCGCTGTGTCAGTCGAAATCTCAAGTATTTCGGCTACAAATTGGTCACCGTGAGTACTTTGGATGGCATTCCGATGGTCTATGAACTGGTTCCAGCTAACACCGATGAGCGCAAAGCAGCAGAAGCGGTGATCGATTACTTCTCGTTCTGCGACCTCTTCGCAGACAAAGGATTTTTGGGGCTCACCTGGCAGACACAAATCTTTGACCAGACCAACAATCTGATCTGGACCCCGAGACGCTCCAATCAGATATATCAAAATGCCAAGAGTTTGGATCGCTGGCTGAACAGCCTTCGGGAGAGGATTGAAGGTGTATTTCACGAAGTGCAAAATACTGGCCGTAATATTGAGCGATTATTGACTAAAACTGTACTAGGATTGTGCACTCGGGTGATCATGAAAATGACCAGTCATCTCTTGCGACATTTGCTGCGTATCGATTTCTATGTTAATGTTCAAACCTTCGAGGCCATTCCTGCCTTCTAGGTGTATTTCACATCAGACGTTTAATGCTTTTTTTATTTCCGGGGAAAGGAGCCGGCATGATTCGAATTGGCAACGGTAAGACTGTAATCCGCCTGGCAGCTTTAGGAATGTTGCTGTTATCATTCCTGGCGCCTTGGTTTGCCGATACCCATCCGGCAACCGAGGAAACATGCATCGCGCCACTTGTCTGGGTGGGTAATGGATATTGCGCATGTCTTGTATCTATTGTTTCGTTTTTTTAGACATTAAGCGATGTGGAGGGTGGGTTGGCATCCCGCCATTGCTGCCAGTTATCTTCACATTGCTTTACCTCCTGGCAGGAAATCAGCGTTTCCTGAGCGTATTACACCTGACGGGAAGGTTTTTGGTTGCCCTATATTCTCTTTTCTGGTTTTTTGTGGGACGTGCTTCAGACCAGGGACTTTTTCTATGGGGTGCGGGAATTGGCGGCGCAGTGGCGATCCTGCTTTTGGCATGGGAAATACTGACGGCCAAACACCAACCAAAAAAAGAGCTGGAAACACTTTGAAAATCCTCTCGAATGTAGATCGCTGTACTTGCACCATCCGGGGCCAGCCGCCCACAAAAGTTAAAAACCCGGGATCATATTCAGTGGCTTCATCTTTTTCATCTTTTCAGTGGTTCACTCCTCCCTGATGGTACAATCCAGGCATTCAAATCCATCCCACGAAGGTATCTCCCATGTTCCGACCCATGCGGCGCAGCAAGCAGGCGCTCCCCGACTCTGAAACCATCGCTATCCTCAACACCTCCACCTCCGGCGTCCTCGCCGTTTCGGGCGACGACGGCTACCCCTATGCCGTCCCGGTCAGCCACGTCTACCACGACGGCAGGCTCTACTTCCACGGCGCCCTCGAAGGCCACAAGATCGACAGCCTCCGCCGGAACGACAAAGTCTCCTTCTGCGTCATCGCCCAGGACGACGTCATCCCCGAGAAGTTCGCCACCGATTACCGCAGTGCCATCGTCTTCGGCCGGGCGCGCATCCTGGAAGCAGACGACGAAAAGCGCCTCGCCCTCGAGCTCCTGGCGGCGAAGTTCTCGCCTGGATTCGAGGCTGAAGGGCAACGTGAGATCGATAAACTCCTCGAGAAGACCTGCGTTATCGAGATCGCCATCGAGCACGCGACTGGTAAAACCGCGGTAAAATACTGAAACACAAAGGTCAAAAAGGTGGCACAAAGGTTCACTAAGTTTTTTTCTAAATAACCTTTGTGTACCTTCGTGCTTTCTTCGTGTCCTTTGTGTTTCAAATACTTTTCTTCAAAACGCACATGACTGACGATTTCCGCTTTGATTTCCGCAACACCGACAAAAAATGGCAGCAGCGCTGGGAAGACCAGCAGCTTTTCCGCGCTGGCGAGGACCGCAGCAAGCCCAAGTACTTCGGGCTGGTCTTCTTCCCCTACCCCAGCGGCGCCGGCATCAGCGTCGGGCACTGCCGCAACTACATCCCGGTGGACGTCTTTTGCCGGCACAAGGTGATGCGGGGCTTCAACGTCCTGCACCCCATGGGCTGGGACGCCTTCGGGCAGCCAGCCGAGAACGAGGCCCTCAAGGTCGGGCGCAACCCGCGCGAGATGGTCCCCGAGTACGCCGCCAACTACAAGCGGCAGCTCAAGCTGGCTGGCATCGGCTACGATTGGAGCCGCGAGATCGACTCCTCCCAGCCCGAGTACTACCGCTGGACGCAGTGGTTCTTCCTGCTGCTCTACCAGCGCGGCCTGGCGTACCGCGCCAACACCCCCATCAACTGGTGCCCGGTGGATAAAACCGGCCTGGCGAACGAAGAAGTGGTCGGCGGGCGCTGCTGGCGCTGTAACTCGCCCGTCGAGAAGCGCCCGATGCCGCAGTGGTACTTCCGCATCACCGAGTACGCCGAACGCCTGCTCTCCGGTCTGGATACCATCGACTGGCCCGAGGGCATCAAGACGATGCAGCGCGAGTGGATCGGGCGCAGCGAGGGCGCTTACGTGGATTTTCCAATCCTAACCGCCCTTGATCAATCCCCTCTGCCTCCTTTAAGGATATTCACCACCCGCCCCGACACCCTCTGGGGCGCTACCTTCATGGTCATCTCGCCCGAGCACCCGCTGCTGAAAGAGATCACCACCACCGAACACAAAGCCGAGGTCGACGAGTATGTCCAGCGCGCCCAGCGCATGACCGAGATCGACCGCCTGAGCGCCGGCAGGACCAAGACCGGCGTTTTCACAGGCGCCTACGCTCGCAACCCTGTCAACAGTGCAGCCATCCCGGTCTACACCGCCGATTACGTGCTCATGGGCTACGGCACCGGCGCCATCATGGCTGTGCCCGCCCACGACACCCGCGACTTCGAATTCGCCCGGCGCTACAACCTGCCCATACCGCTCGTTTACCAGCTTTACCCCGGCCAGGCTCCAGCGGACCCAGATGCACCCTTCGCCGAGGGCGGCGTCATGATCGACTTTTCCGGCGATCCCGGCGTCCAGGCCGGTCCGGGCTACCCCTTCGCCGGGCTGCCCAATACCAGCGAGACCGTCCAGAAGGTAATCCGCTGGCTGGAGGAGAAAGGCCTGGGCCAGGGCGTGGTCAACTACCGCATGCGCGACTGGCTGATCTCGCGCCAGCGCTACTGGGGTGCCCCGATCCCGATCGTCTATTGCGAAAGTTGCGGCGAGGTGCCGGTCCCCGAGGAGCAGCTCCCCGTGCTCCTGCCCGAGGTCGAGCAGTACCAGCCGACCGGCACTGGCGAGTCACCGCTGGCGGGCATCCCCGAGTTTGTGAACACGACCTGTCCGCGCTGCGGAGGTCCTGCCCGCCGCGAGACCGACACCATGGGCGGTTTCGCCTGCTCCTCGTGGTATGCCTTCCGCTTCGCCGACGCCCACAACTCCGAGCAGCCCTTCAGCCAGGAAGCCGCCGAGTATTGGCTGCCGGTGGATCTCTACTCCGGTGGGGCGGAGCACGCCGTGATGCACCTGCTCTATGCCCGCTTCTGGACTAAGGTCATGTTCGACGCCGGGCTGGTCAAATTCGAGGAGCCCTTCACCCGCCTGAAAAGCCAGGGCATGCTCCTGGCCTGGACGCCTGGCCGCCTCATCCAGGCGGAACCTGGACAGGAGCTCATCGACAACTGGAAGGAGCTCAAGCCCGAGGAGCGCCTGACCATCCCCGAAGACCAGTGGGTCTGGCGCTGGATCAAGATGAGCAAGAGCAAGGGCAACGTGGTCACCCCCGACGAGATCGCCGAAAAGTACGGCGCGGATGCCCTGCGGTTGTACACCCTGTTCGTGGCGCCTTTCGAGGAGACCGTGCAGTACGAGGACGCCGGGGTGGAAGGCGCCTACCGCTTCGTCAACCGCACCTGGCGCCTGTGGAACGAGCTGAGAGCGCATACCGCCCCTGCGGGGACTGAGCACGGCCAGCCCTCCACCGAAAACCTGCGCAGCCTGCGGCGCAAGCTGCACCAGGCCATCCGCAAGGTAGGCGCTGACATCAAAGCCTTCCACTTCAACCCGGCTGTGGCAGCCCTGATGGAGCTGACCAACGAGCTCTCGTTGCTGCGCAACGAGCTTTCAACCCGCAAGGCGACCCCCGAAGAAGCCCTCCTCGCCGCCGAGTGCGTAGAGACGCTGCCGCCTCTGCTGGCGCCGGTCACCCCGCACCTGGCCGAGGAGATGTGGGAGAGGCTGGGACATTCCGGCTCGGTCTGCCGCCAGCCCTGGCCGCTTGAGGACGAAGCCGCCGCCGCCGAGGAATTGATCTCGGTCGTCGTCCAGGTCAACGGCAAGCTGCGCGAGCGCCTGCTGGTCGTCCCCGGCACGCCGGATGAGGAATTGAAAACTCTGGCGCTTCAGTCGGAGAAGGTAGCAAAGGAGCTGGCCGGACGCCCGCCGCGCAAAGTGATCGTTGTGCCCGGCAAGCTGGTAAATATTGTCGTGTGAAGGTTTGGATTGCGAAGGGCAATTGGATCGCGAAAGCCGCGAAAGGGCGCGAAAAACGCGAAAGGTATGGTAGTGTCAAGTATTGTGTGTAAACGGTTAGCACATTAGAAACTCAAGCGGTCTTCAAAGCGGATTACCAACTGTACAGGATCAAAGCCCAATTGAAGATCGGCGAAGTCCACTTCTTGAGAATGTCACGGTTGGCCAGGAACAGCAATTTACGAGCAGCTTCAGGATTTGGGAAACCTCCTTTCGACTTGATCACC
>JBFYWX010000536.1:0-13987 GCA_041310825.1 Desulfobacteraceae bacterium
GAGCCACCTCTGCCGCAAGGCCGGCCTGCCGCCGGACGAGTGGAAGCGCTCCCGGCTTGAGGTGTCGACCTACCGGGTGCAGTCCTTCGAGGAGTGAAGGCCGGGTCTGGATGCGGGAGAAGTGGAGGAGAGGAAGTAACGAGTAACGAGTAACGAGTAAAATAAAAGACGGCATGAATACCACCAACTCGGAACTCTGACTCGGAACTCAACACTAAAACAAGGGTCGGTATCGGTTTTGGGGTCGAGCTAAGGTTCAGCCGAAGATCAAGGAAACCGCCGACCGGCTGACGGGCCGACGGGCCGACCGGCCACCCGACGTCCTTTAACGCTGCTTGCGGTAGTGAGCGGCGAGCTTGCGGGCGCCGCCGGCGATGAGAAATATCGCCACGAAATAGAGGCAGAAGTAGATGAACGGGATGGCGCCGGTGAAGGACTCGATCTGCCGGATCTGGGGCATCACCTGGGGGATGCGGAAGCAGAGCCCCACGCCGGCCAGGACCAGCAGCACCCCCCAGGCGAGTTGAAGCTTCGATTTCAGATCGTCGTCCATATGAAACGGCTTTCGGCCGACGGCACAAGGCTCACGGCCGAACAGCTTTGAGAAAAAAATGCAATCGCACGAAAACCTTCTCTACCGGGTGTCGTGCACCTTGCGCCGTGTACCGTTCGGTTAGTCCTTCAAGCTCCCCTTGAACACCGGCTTGCGCTTCTCGAGAAAGGCGGTCGTCCCCTCCTTCGCATCGGAGCTCGCCAGGCAGAGCGCGAAGGCGTCGATTTCGATCTGGCAGCCCGTGACCAGGTCCGTGTTCAAACCGCGGTTGACGGACTGCTTTACGGCCCGCAGGGCCACCTTGCCCTTGGCGGCCATCTCGCGGGCGGTCTTCAAAACCTCCTCCATCAGGGCGGCGGCCGGAACCACCTTGTTGACCATCCCTGCCTGCAGGGCCTCGGCGGCCGTGAGCATGCGCCCGGTGAACATGAGCTCCTTGGCCCGGTTCGGACCGATCAGCCGGGGCAGGCGCTGGGTGCCGCCGAAACCCGGGATCAGTCCGAGCGTGATCTCCGGCAGCCCGAAGCGCGCGCCCTCCGCGGCGTAGATGAAATCGCAGGCGAGCGCGATCTCGCTGCCACCCCCCAGGGCGAAACCGTTGACGGCCGCGATGACCGGAATCGCGAGCCCCTGCAGCCGGCCGATGATCTCATGGCCCGCTTGGGAGAACCCCTTGGCCTGGAGGGCGCTGAAGGTGGCGAGCTCGGTGATGTCCGCCCCGGCCACGAAGGACTTCTCCCCGGCCCCGGTCAGCACCAGGACCCGGATCTCCTCGTCCGCGGCCACGGTCGCAAGCGCCTGGTTGAGCTCGGATAGAAGCGCCTGGTTCAACGCGTTCAGAGCCTTGGGCCGGTTGAAGGTGATGGTGGCGATCCCCTGATCGATCTGAAAAATGATGTTCTCGTAGGCCATGAGGTTCCCTTTCCGCGGCGGTCGCGTTGATGCCGCGATCTTAAATGATTTTTTTGACCCGGCCCCTATCCCGAGGATCCGCGCGGCGGCTCGGTCCAGGCCGTCGGGTTGATGTCCTGGATGTAGCTGCGGATGCCGCGCGCGATGGAATCGGCGACATGCTCCTGAAAAGCGGGCGTCGTCAGAAGGCGGCACTCCTCGCGGTTGCTGATGAAAGCACTCTCCACCAGCACCGCGGGCATGCGCGCGCCGAGCAGCACATAGAAGGGCGCCTGCTTCACCCCCTTGTCCTTGATGCGGGGATAGCCGTTGGAGGCCAGGTGCCGGATCATCCCGGACTGCACGAAGGCCGCCAGCCGGCTGGACTCGTTGATCTTGGCGTTCCTGAGCAGATCGCTCAAAATGGAGTGCAGGTCGCTGATGTTCTTGGTCGAGGTGGCGTTTTCCATGGCGGCGACCCGGATGGATTCGTCGTCGGTCGCGAGGTTCAAAAAATAGGTCTCCGTGCCGTAGGCACGGGGGTCGCGCGAGGCGTTGGTGTGGATCGAGATGAAGAGGTCCGCGCGGTGCGTGTTGGCGAAAGCGGTGCGCTCCTCGAGGGTCAGGTAGCGGTCGTCGTTTCGGGTCATCAGGACCTCGAGGCCGGCCTGCTCGCGCAGCTTGCGGGCTAGACGCCGTGCGATCTGCAGCACGATATCCTTCTCGTGCACCCCCGGGAAGAAACCGGGCGCTCCGAAGTCCTTGCCCCCGTGGCCGGGGTCGATGACGACCCGCCGCACCCCCAGCGCAAGCTGCTTGGCGAGCGCCCCGCGCGACATCCGGCGGGTCTTGTCGGCCAGCGCCTCGCCTGCCGGGCCGCCCGGTTTCTGGGGCGGCGGCGCCCCTGCCCCGTTCGCCCCCCACACGTCGATGACGATGCGGAAGGGGTCCTTGAGCGAGAAGACCTTGTAAGTCTCGAAGGACTTGATGTCCAGCACGACCCGGACCGAGTCCAGGGTGTAGCGCGCGGCGCGTGCGTCGCTCAAGAGATCGTCGTTGATCGGGATGGTCTTCTGGACGCCATCGGCGATGGTGCTGCCGGCGACATCCACGTAGAGTCGCGGCGGCTTCTCGATGGATGGGTCCGCCCGCAGCAGCCGGTGGGAAAAGTCGGCCTCGCGGTCGGCGTAGATCACGACCCGGGTGTAGTCCGGGTTCGACCAGTGGCGCAGGTCCTGCACGACGGATAGCCCCTCTTCCGCCGCGCCCAGGGCCGGGGGGTCGGCCGCAGGCTTCGGTGGGGGCTCGGCGGCGGGCGCCGGAGCGCTCCGGCGGGCGACGGCCGGCGGGGCCGCGGGGCGCGGCATGGATTGCAGCTCCTTGTCGGCCCGGGCCGCATACCGGCTCTCGGGGTATTCCTTGAGGATCTTATCGAAGTTTTCCTGGGCGGCCTTGAGATCGGAGTTGAACTTGAGCCCCTTGTGCAGGTCGTAGTAAAGGAGCCCCTCCATGAAGAGGCTCGCGGCGGCCCACTCCCCGGTGGGGTCCTCTGAATAAACATTGCGGAAGCGCCCGATGCAGAGCATCCAGTCCCGCCGGGTGGCTTCGGTCGGCTTGCCGCGGCGCAGTTGCTGGAAACAGCCATAGGCGCTCTGGAAGCCCTGATGCGCCGCCCGGGTCTCGGCCGGGGTCGTGGGTTTGGGCGCGGCCGCGGCGGGTTCCGTGCGCGCGGGCGGGGCCGCGGCGGTCCTCTCCCGCGGCGGGGGGGATTTTTCTTCCCGAGCCGCCGGGGCGCTCATCTTCTGGAGCTCGGCGGTGGCCCGCTCCCGGTAGGCGCTGCCGGGAAATTGCTTTTGGATCTGCTCGAAGTGCTCGACGGCCTGTTTCTCGTCGGCCTCGTTGCGGGAGAAGCGGGAGAGGTCCCGGTAGAGCACCCCGGTCTGAAAGAGACTCGCCGGCGCCCAGGGGCCGCGGTTGTCCTGGCGATAGACGGCCTGGAACTTATCGATGCACCGCTCCCAGTTGTGCCGGAACTTCAACGCCGTTGGGTCGTTGCGAAGCGCGCGCGCGCACCCTTCCGCATCGAAGAAAGCGCTGCCCAAATCAGCGGCGCGCACCGGCAACGAGGGCGAGAGCAGCCCAAAACAGAGAATGCATAGGATCAGGCGGGTCCAGGCTCGCGGCAGAATCCCACTCGTGCGGCAACGCGTCGGCATGATGCTCCACTTTACCTTAAATCTCTTTGGGTTTCCAGCCAAATCGAAGGCGTTTTCGCATTCAGCGGGATGTAAAAGAAACGCGCTGCCGAGGCGCGCGGCGATCCCGGCGGCGCTCTCCCGCCGCGGGCGGAATGCGCATGGCCAGAAGCGGCACGACGTCGGACCACGGCCTGAGGCACGGTTTTTCGACACCCTGTCAGGCCGCTGTCTCAGGCCCCCGGCTCCCGGCCATCTCCCGCAGGCGGTTTAGAAGATTCATGGCCTCGAGCGGTGTGAGCCGCTCGATGTCGGCCGCCCGCAGCAGCTCCAGCACCTTGGCCTCGGGGGGGCGGAAGAGATCGAGCTGGGTCGGGGCGGGTGGCGCGCTCCGCCCGGCCGGGGCCCCGTGCGCCCCGCTTTCGATGCCGAAAAGGATCTTCTTCGCCCGGACGATCACCGCCGCCGGGACCCCGGCCAGGCGCGCTACTTGGATCCCGTAGCTGCGGTTGGTGCCGCCCGGCACCAGTTTGTGGAGGAAGATGATGTCGTCGTTCCACTCCTTCACCGCGATGCTGAAATTCTTGACGCGCGGCTTGCGGGCGGCCAGTTCGGTGAGCTCGTGGTAATGGGTCGCGAAGAGGGTCTTGACCCCGATGCGGTTCAAATCGTGCAGATACTCGGCCACGGCCCAGGCAATGCTCAGCCCGTCGTAGGTGCTCGTGCCGCGGCCGATCTCGTCCAGGATCACGAGACTGCGGCCGGTGGCATGGTTGAGGATGTTGGCGGTCTCTTGCATCTCGACCATGAAGGTGCTCTGGCCCTGGGAGAGGTTGTCGAGCGCGCCGACCCGGGTGAAGATCCGGTCGACGATGCCGAGGACGGCTTTGCGCGCCGGTACGAACCCGCCCATCTGGGCCATGATGACCAGCAGCGCCACCTGCCGCAGCACGGTGGACTTGCCGGCCATATTCGGTCCGGTGATGATCAGGACCTGGTTCGCCGCATCGTCCATCTCGATCGAGTTGGGCACGAAGCGCTCGCCCCCGATCATTTTTTCCACCACCGGATGGCGCCCGTCCTCGATCAGGATACGGCCCTCCTCCACGATCGCGGGCCGGCAGTAATGGTTCTGGTCGGCGACCTCGGCCAGGTTCAACAGGCAGTCGAGCTGCGCCAGGAAGCGCGCCGCCTCCTGGAGCCGGGGGTGACGGGCGGCGGCCGCCTCCCGGATCTCCTGGAAGAGCCGGTGCTCAAGCTCGGCGCGCGCCTGCTCGGCGTCGAGCACTTTGGATTCGAACCCCTTGAGCTCGTCGGTGATGTAGCGCTCCGCGTTGACCAGGGTCTGCTTGCGCACGAAATGGCCCGGGGTCTGGTGGGCGCGGGCCTTCGGCACCTCGATGTAGTATCCGAAGACCCGGTTGTAGCTGACCTTGAGGGTGGTAATCCCGGTCGCCTCGCGCTCGCGCTGCTCCAGCCGGGCCAGGTAGCCCTTCGTGTCCCGGCCGATCGTGACCAGTTCGTCGAGCTCGGCGTGAAAGCCCGGTTTGATCAGGTGCCCCTCGTGAATCGTGGGGGGGGCGTCCTCGCGGATGGATCGCTCGATCAGCGCGGCCAGCGCCTCGAGCTCCGCAATCGGCCCCGGCGGCTGGAACAAAGCGGCCGAACAACCGCCCAGCTCGGCCCAGACGGCCGGCAGCGCCTGGAGCGAGCGCTTGAGCGCCACCAGGTCGCGGGCGTTCGCCCGGTTCATGACGGTCTTGCTGCCGAGCCGTTCCATGTCCTGCACCGATTTGAGCAGCTCCCGCAAGGCGCGGCGCACGAGCACCCGCTCGCGCGCCTCGGCCACCGCGGCCTGGCGTTCGAGGATGGCCCCCCGCGCGCTCAGCGGGGTGAGGAGCCAGCTCTGAAACAGCCGCGCGCCCATCGGCGTACGGGTGTGGTCCAGGACCGCGAGCAGGCTCCCCCGCCGGGAGCCGGTGCGCAGGCTGCGGGTCAGCTCCAGGTTGAGCCGGCTGGTCTCGTCGACCACAAGGGCGCCCCCGAGGGCATAGCTCTCGAGCCGGGTGATGTGGGCGGTTTTCTGCTTCTGGGTTTCGGCGACATAGGCCATCAACGCCCCGGCCGCCGCCACTCCGGCCCGAAAGTGCTCGCAGCCGAAGCCTTCCAGGTTGACGGTGCGGAATTGCTCCGTCAGACGGCGGTAGGCGCGCGCGTAGTCGAAGTCGCGATCGTCCAGGTAGGTCGTGGCGGCGGAGTCGCCACGGCGGGGCGCCCCCGCATGCCGCACGCTCTCGGGCAGCAGGATCTCCTTCGGGCCCACCCGCAGAACCTCTTCTCCAATCGCCTCGCCGTCCGCCGATTCGGTGGCGCGGAAGGTGCCGGTCGAGATGTCCAGATAGGCCAGCCCCGAGACCTGCCCGGCGCGCGCCAGGGCCAGGATGAAGTTGTGGGAGCGGGCGTCGAGGAACTCCTCGTCCAGAATCATCCCCGGAGTGATGACGCGCACGACCTCGCGCTTGACGAGGCCTTTGGCGGCGGCGGGGTCCTCCACTTGATCGCAGACGGCCACCTTGTAGCCGTTCTCGATCAGGCGGGCGATGTAGCCGGTGGCGGCGCGATAGGGCACCCCGCACATCGGCACCGGGGATTCGTCGTTCTTGTTGCGGGAGGTGAGGGTGATGTCGAGCACACGCGAGGCGGTCTCGGCATCCTCGAAGAACATCTCGTAGAAGTCCCCCATGCGGTAGAAGAGAATGGCGTCCGGGCACTCCCCCTTGATCTGGAGGTACTGCCGGATCATGGGCGTCGACTTGGGGGCGGTCATCGCGCAGCCGGGAGGGCGCCTGATTTCCCTCCCGCCTCAGCCCCGCCTCGGCGGGGGTTGAACCGAAGAGGTGAAGGAGGACTCGGGCGGGTCGCCGGGCAGGGGTTCGCCCTTGAGGCGGGCGACTTCGACGCGCAATGCATTGAGCTGCGCCTCGCGCTCGCCCGCGACGGCCGACAGGTGCTTCAACGCACGGCGCTTGCGCATTTTCTCGGGCAGGGCGAAGCCGAAGTCGACCAGGAGGCCGAAGAAGAAGAAGACCACATAAAATACCACCAGGGGCAGCTCGGGGGAGCGGTATTCGGAGAGGAACCCCAGGTTGAGCCGCAGGCTCTGGGAGGTGCCGAGGAAATGATCCTGGTTCTGATAGACGGCCAGCCCGATGAGCCCCAGGATGATCAACCAAATGACCAGTTTCGTCTTTTTCATGTGCGCGTCTCCGGGTGTGGAAGATTCAGGGTGTGATCGCCTGGAAGTGCGGTTTCAGGGCGCTACAGGTCTCCTTCAGGTGCTGGGGGATGACGCGAACGTCGGCGAAAACGGCCAGGGCGTTCGTGTCTCCCAGCCAGCGCGGGACGATGTGGAAATGCAGGTGCTCCTCGATCCCGGCGCCGGCCACCCGGCCCAGGTTCAAACCGATGTTGAACCCCTCCGGGCGCATCACATTTTTGAGCACCCTCACGGATTGCTCCACGGTCGCGAGCAGCGACCCCATCTCCTCGCGGTCGAGATCCTCGAGGGCGGCCACGTGTCGGACCGGGGCCACGAGCAGGTGCCCGTTGATGTAGGGGAACTTGTTCATCACGACCAGGGTCCGGGGCCCCTTATAAAGCGTAAGGTCCGCCTGGTCGCCGAGCGCGTTGCAAAACACGCAGCCGTCCGCTTTTTCGGACAGGATGTACTCGATCCGCCAGGGCGCCCACATGGTTTTCATGGAAGTCGTCATCTGCCGCCGCTCGTCGTTCAAACCGGACTGCCCTTAGTATATCATAAGTTATCTAAATGGTCAGGCCCCAAAACTCAACCCTTTTTTGAGGCGAGCGGAACCACCTGGAGATCGCCCCAAAAGGCCACGCGGCCCCCCGCGACCACCGCCAACCCCTCCACGCCGGGGATGCGGCGCCCGCGCGCGATCGCCCGGCGCAGGTCCCGCGCGGAGCGCACATGGTTGCCGACCGCCGTGGCGGCGGCGTCCGCCAGGGCGCCGGAGGGGGCCACGACGCAGACCGCATCGGCCTTCCCGAAGCTCAGCGAGTGGCCGACCGTGCCCGAGGAGGTGCACACCGCGACCGCCCGACCGCCCCCGCCGATCACCACCCCGACCCGCAGGCTGAGCGGCGAGCGTCCGGCGTAGAGCGCCACGGTGGCGGCGTCCCGGGTCTTCAAAAAAATGTCGCCCCCGTTTTCGACGATGACCTCCGCGCAATACTCCAGCAGCCCGCGGCCGACCGCCTCGGCGATGGCACCGGCGACCGCGGCCATCGGCCCCACCCCGGCCGCCCGGCCGGCGGCGATCATCTCCTGAACCAGCCGCGGGGCCGGCCCCTGCGCCCGCCAGGGGGATAGAGTGCTCGCAAACCCGGGGTGCTCGCGGATGTAGGCCTCCAGGCCGCCCCGCTCTGCGCACACGAGCTCGCGGGCCGGAGCGCTGAGGTCCCGGGAGGCCCGGATCATCAAGTCGGTTTCCCGGACGATCACCTCGAAGCCGACGAGACGATCGTCCCGCACGAGGCTGCGGTAGGTGCGCGGCTCATAAGGGGCCGGCGGGCCGGCATGGCGGGAAACGGTCGTGCTCATGCTTCGGGACACTGGATGTAGGCCGGGCGCAGGTGCTCGGGGCACTGGGCGATGAAGTAGTGATCGGTCATGCCGGCGATGAAATCCCGGACGATCTCCGCGGGCGCATGCCGCTCCAGATACTCCGGCGCGATGCCGTTCAAAAAGCCCCGGAAGATCACCGATTCCTGCCGGCGCTGCTCGACCTCCTCGAGGTACTCCTCGAAGAGCCGGCGGAAGAGATCGCGGATCCGGGACGTATAAGGCTTCATGCGGGGGTTCAGATAGATCCGCTCGAGGTTGAACTGCTTGAGCTCCCGTAACGCCTCGGAGACCTCGGGGCTGAAGGCCACATGGGCCGTGCCGTGGCTGGTCTTCAGGATGTCGGTCACCAGCCGGTAGACGATCGTGCCGTTGGTGTCCCCGAGCACGCGCGTGCTCGCCGGCGGCAGATCGGCGCGCGCGATCAGCCGCAGGCGGATCGCGTCCTCGATGTCGCGGCCGATGTAGCTCACCGTGTCGGCCATGCGCACCACGCAGCCCTCGAGGCTCATGGGGGTGAGCTCGGTTTCGGGCCGCTCCTTCTTCGCCTGCATTTCGGATCGCAGGGTCTCGAAGCGCTTCGCGCAGGCGGGCTGAAGGACCTGGTTGTGGACCTCCCCGTCGTGGCAGAGGATCCCGTCGAGGGTTTGCAGACAGAGGTTCCACCCCTGCCCCTTGCGTTCGACCACGTCGAGGAAGTGCACGCTCTGGACATTGTGCTGGAACGTGCCGATCCCGTGCTCCACGCACAACTCGGAGAGAAACCGCTCGCCGTCGTGGCCGAAGGGGGTGTGGCCGATGTCGTGGCCGAGGGCGATCGCCTCGATCAGGTCCTCGTTCAGCCCGAGAAACCGCCCGATGCTGCGGCTGATCTTGGACACGAGCTGGACATGCAGGACGCGGTGGGTGATGTGGTCGTTTCGGATCAGGTAGAACACCTGGGTCTTGTCGATGTAGCGCGCGTAAGCCCGCGAGTACAGGATCCGGTCCACATCCACGGAAAATGCCTGGCGGTAGCCTTCGTTCAGAAAGGCCTCCTCGCGCCGGCGCCGGGCGGCCGCGTTGGGTGTGGCGTGCGGCGAGAAGCCGGCCGCGTGCCGGTGGTCGAGCTCCTCGCGGATGCGCGCGAGCAGGGGTTTTTCAGATATCTTCATTCTCGATCATCGTCTCCATGAGCCGGGGGTAGTCGATGCCCGCCCGCCGAAAGCCCTCCAGCCCGTATTTCATGTTGGCCTCGAGGACCCAGCACGCCCCGCGGTAGCGGCAGATGTCGATGCCGACGTCGTCAAAGCCGCAGGCCCTCGCCGTTTGCAGGGCGAGCGCACGGGCCTCTTCGGGCACCGGCGCGAGGCTCACCTGCCCCCCGGCGGCCAGGTTCGAGCGGAACTCACCCGGGGCGGCGATGCGCCAGTAGGCGTGAACGATCCGGCGGCCGATGACCACGATGCGCATGTCCCGGTCGACCGGCAGGTAGTCCTGGATGTAGGCGATCCGGGACCGGGACAGATACGCCTCGAGCTCGCGCGCGCCGCGGATCAGGTACACCCCTCGCCCGAGGGCGGAGCCCCGGGGGATCTTGCCAACGAAGGGGTAGTCGAACTGCTCGGGGATGGCCGCCTGCTGCCGCTTCCCGTAGAAGACCCGGGTGCGCGGGTGCGGGATGGAGAGCAGATCGAAGAGCGCACTCTGGCGGATCTTGTCCTGGACGCACTTGTAGGTGTGGTAGCTCGGGAAGGTTTGCTTGCCCATCGCGTTGAACAGGTCGGCGTAGAACGTCGACGGGTAGTAGACGGTCTGTGCGTCCCGGATCAGGGCCCGCTCCCCGGCGCCGTAGTCCGCGGGGTTGGGGCGAACGCCGAGGGTCACCACGTTGCGGCATTTGCGCAGGCGCCGCTCGAGGGCGATGACGTTGCGGGTGAAATTCATCGCTCGGCACTCAGCAGCAATTCGATGCGCTCCAGGCTGCGGGCGGTGTGGGTCCCGCGCCAGTAGACCCTCCGGCAGCGCGGACAGCCGCTGAAGGAGGGCTGGGTCTCCCAAA
The DNA here is from genome assembly GCA_041310825.1 of Desulfobacteraceae bacterium. Taxonomy (GTDB): domain Bacteria; phylum Desulfobacterota; class Desulfobacteria; order Desulfobacterales; family SpSt-501; genus SpSt-501. Next base: position 10,326 of record JBFYWX010000536.1, read on the forward strand.
CGTAGTCGGGCACGGCGCCGCGGGCCGCCTCCCGGGCCAGGACCTCGATCGGCACATTGCAGCGCAGGCAGCGGCTGAAGGGTCTGAAGTCGCCCCCCGTCAGACCGAGCGCGTGCACCACCTCGGCGACCTGCACGAAGGGGTCGTTGGAGCGGATGAACACCGGGTGCAGCGCCGCGTGCGCCTGCGCCACACGGCGTGTGCGGGTCAAAAGGGTGCGACCCGTCCCGCAGCGGGTGATGAACCCGCCCGGCGGGCATTCGGTCTCAAAAAGCGCGTCGAACCCCAAAAGTCGCAGCCATTTGCCCAGCCGCCCCAGGGTGTGTTCGACGGCGAACGCCGGGGCGCGGCGCAGCGATGCGGCTTTTGGCTGAGCGGGCGTTTGCATCGAGACCCCACTATAGCCAATGCACCTGCGGGGGTCAATCGCAGGGCGGTCGAGAGGCCGTGGCCACCACGGCGGCGCCTTGGCCGGCGGTCCTCAAGATTTTGCCCCGCCGGACCGATAAGATCATGGAGGTGAGCGGCCGGATACCCCCCCAAAAAGATCCCGCCCCACCCCCAGGACCCGGGTTATGCGCAAGTGGAAAATCCTGTTTCTCAGCCTTTTCATCCTGACGACCGGCTTCGGCGTGCTGGCGGTCAGCCAGCCGAACCGCACCATCATCCTCCTGCACAACGGGAAGGTGATCCCGGTCGACCGCACCTGGGAGGCCGGGGACGACCTCTTTTACGAAAACGAGAAGGAGATCCATTTCGTCAGCCGTGCACAGATCAAGTCGATCGGCACGCTCAGCCCGGCCCAGCGCCTGAAGGCGGCCGGAGATCGATGCACCGATTACCTGGGTAGGCGCATCCGCGACGTGGCCCCCCTGGTTCAGGATGCCACCCGCCTCGCCGGCCGCTTTTCGGACCACCTGGCGGCGGGGGCGGGAGTGGGCGCCCTGGTGCTGTTGATCGCCTCGCTACGCTGGGTGCGCGGCCGGCTTCAAAAGGAGCAGGCCGCAGCCGCCGCTGCACCGCCCCCCCCCCGCGCTCAGCGAAAACGGAACCCGGCCGATGCCCGATCGCACCGACGTGGTCCGGTTTTTCCTCAACCTGCACCGGCACGAGCTCGGGGTGGGCCCGGACGCCCCGTCGGAGTTCTCCCGGCTGCAAGCGGGCGCCGGACCGAACCGCACCTATAAGCTGCGCGTGAAGGGGCCCACCGACTGGGTCAAACGCCGCATGAGCATCGGCCCACTCGGGGAAGAGAGCGGCAGCAAGAGCACCTGCTATTATGTCATCTTCGACCAGCACCTGGTGGTCAAGATTCCCCCCAAGCCGATCCGCAATTTCGAAGACTACGTGGCCGGCCTGAAAAAGGAGCGGCACATCGTGGAACGCCTGGCCCCGCGCGAGTGCATCGTCCCCACGGTGTCCGTGGTCCTCGACCGGGTTCACCCGGCTCCGGCAGACGTCAATCTCTCGGCCGAGGCCCGCGAGGAGAAGCACATCGACTGGCTGCACCAATCGGCCGACTCCCAGGAGCATCTGAAGATCAACGGCAGCTTCGCCTATTTCATGGACCTCTCCCAGCACCGCTTTCTCGGCCACATCATCGACGCTCTCCACGACGTGTCGGAGGCCGTGCGCGCGGAGATCAACGCCACGCCCGAAATCATACGCCACCCGGGCAAATTCAAAGACCGCTATGTGAACGAGAACGAGGCGGTGGGCTTCGAGATCCGCGATCTCTACAACCAGTGCGAGGCGGAGATCGCCCGGCAGCTCAAACAGCAGGGCAGCTCGGCGCTCGTCTCCCCCTACCGGATCCAGGAATGGTTTTTGCAGTATCTGGAAACCCGCCGCCTGGGGGAAATGGAGAAAGAGATTTCCACCGAGCTCGCATCCTCCATCACCTATGTTTTCGCGGCCCATTTCCAAAAATACCAGTCCAGCGTGGATGCCTTCCACGCGACGGTCCGCCGGTATGCGGCCGGGCTGGCCCTCGAGCAGAACATGCCGATCGTGTCCGGGATCATCACCCACCTGCTGGACCTCCTGGGGGATCTGCACACCAAGGAAGTCGCCCTGCGCGACCTCAAACCCGACAACATGCTGGTGGCCGGCGACCCCCAGCGCTACCCCGCCTTTTTGAGATCCCCGCGGGACTACTCCCTGGGCATTATCGACGTCGAGACGGCGGTCTATTTCGGCACCGCCGGCGAGGCGAAAATCCGTCAGCCCCTCTTGGGCGGCACGCCCTACTATGCAACACCCTCGCACCTGATCCCGAACACGGTGATCCAGAACTGCTTCGGCGACCCCGGGCGCATTCTGCATTTCCAGGACTGGCAGGCGGTGATCGTCATGATCTACCGCAGCGTCACCGGCGAGCTGCTTTTCGACCGCACGGCCCAGCGGTTTGTGGAGATCAAGGCGGAGGTGCTCCGGGCCATGAAGGTGCACCGGCCCCTGGAGGGCATCATCGAGGAGTTGAGCCGCGGCTTCTGGCAAAGCGCCGTCGAGGAGTTCCGGAACGGAATGCAGGGGCGCGAAGCGACCCTCCGGCAGGTCGAGGTCGAGCTTCCGGCCGGGGCCCGGCGCCTGTTCCTCAAGACGGTGCAGCGCGATGCGGATGCGGTGGCCGAGGCCATCCAGCGCCTGGTCATGTCCCAGCCCCATGTTCCGTCCACCGCGGGCCGCGAGCAACTCCTCAAGTGCACCCACGCTCAGATCTGCCGCTACATGCAGGACATCGAGTTCAGAGCCCAGGCCGGGGCGCTGCCCGCCGAGTCCGCCCGGCGAGCCCTGCAGTGTTTCAAAAAGCTGATCAACCTCAAGGCCCTGCACGAGCGCAAGGCCCATCTCGGCGCGCTGCTGGCGGCCGACCCGGCCCGCCTGAGCACCTACGACCTCTTGATGTTCATGTTCAACATGGTCTTGAAGGCCATGTACCGGGAGGATTGGAAACCGCTGGCGGAAGAGCCGGCCGCGGTGACCTGCCGCCCGGACGACGAGTTGTCGCTCTCCACGACGGTCTGACGTTGACAGCGGCGGCTCCGGAATTGTAGCCTGTCCCGGAGCCAAGTGGCCGCCCACCCTTTTCGACCCAGGAGCCGCGCATGAGCGACGACGACACGCACCTGAACCTCTCCGCCGAGCAGGGCCGTGCCCTGCTCAGGCTCGCCCGCGCAAGCCTGAGCGAAAAGCTGGAGCGGCCGCTTGCCCCCTCTGAGATCGAGGCGCTCGACCACCACCTGAAGGATCCGGCCCTGGAGACCCTGGCCGGGACCTTCGTGACCCTCAAACTCCGCAACTGCCTGCGGGGCTGCATCGGCTGCCTGCACCCGGTCGAGCCCATCCGTGCGGGGGTGCGCAGCAACGCGCTGAACGCCGCATTCCACGACCCGCGCTTTGCGCCCCTCACGGCCCGCGAGCTCGACCAGGTGCGAATCGAGGTGAGCGTTCTTTCCGCTCCTCGCCCCCTGGACTACACCGACGCCGAGGACCTCATGGCCCGCCTGGCGCCCCACGTCCACGGGGTCATCCTGCGCAAGGACCACGCCAGCGCCACCTTCCTGCCTCAGGTCTGGGAACAGCTGCCCGCAGCGGTGGATTTCCTGAGCCACCTCTGCCGCAAGGCCGGCCTGCCGCCGGACGAGTGGAAGCGCTCCCGG
>JBFYWX010000537.1:0-8327 GCA_041310825.1 Desulfobacteraceae bacterium
CGGTGATGGAAACCAGGAAGTCCGGATCGACCCCGTCGGCATGGCGATAGGTGTAGGCGATGTTGTCATGGCCGTCCCAGCAGGAGACGCACAGCGCCTTGCCGCCGGCCGCGGTGAACCAACGCAGGGCATGCTGGGCGACGTTGCCGAACCCCTGGAAGGCCGCGCTCATGCCCTCCAGCTGCCGGCCGAGCCGCCGTACGGCCTCGCGCACGCAGAACATGACCCCGAAGCCGGTCGCCTCCGTGCGCCCGAGGGATCCCCCCATGCCGATCGGTTTGCCGGTGATGAATCCGGGGTAGTGCCCGCCCGCGAGCACTTCGTACTCGTCGAGCATCCAAAGCATGTGCTGGGCGTTGGTCATGACATCCGGTGCCGGCACATCGCTCACCGGCCCGACGTTTTTGAACACCTGACGCACCCACCCGCGGCAGAGCTGCTCCTGCTCCCGCGGCGACAAGCGGCGCGGATCGCAGATGATCCCGCCCTTGCCGCCGCCGAGCGGAATGTCCACCAGCGCGCACTTCCAGGTCATCCAGGTGGCCAGCGCCCGCACCGTGTCGGCCGTCTCCTGGGGGTGGAAGCGGATCCCGCCCTTGGCCGGCCCGCGCAGGTCGTTGTGCTGGATGCGAAAGCCCCGGAACACTTTGACCGAGCCGTCGTCCATCCGCACCGGGATCGTGAAGTGAAACTCGCGCATCGGCCAGCGCAGGAGCTCGCGCACGCCGCCCTCCAGGCCCAGCATGTCCGCCACGCGGTCGAACTGGGCCTGGGCCATCTCAAACGCATTGAAGCCCTCTTTCATCTCTGCCTCTCCACAGACGCTCTGCCGGCCATGCCGGACTCCGGCTTACCGCTTATAGCAGGTCGCCCAGATTTTACCAACCGTTTCTTCCGCTGCCAGGGTGCATCAGGCATACTCTTCGCACTGCCAGACCCCCCCGAGGGGCTTGGGCAGCCGGCAGGCGTTCAGGTGATCGCAATTGGTGCAGAGCCCGAGCAGACCCTCCTCTTCCGCCCGCGCCGCCCCGGCCTCTGGGGCCGGCGGGTTCACCAGGGAGAGCCGCGGCCGGGGGGAAGGCCCGCATTCGAACATTTCGCACTGAATGACGGGGGTGGCGGTTTTCAGCAGCATGACGCAGTCGCTCAGGTGCCGGCAGTTGGAACACAGCCCGGCCTCGATCAACTGCTCCAGGCGCGCCATGGCCTCATCGTCCACCCCGCTTCGATGGACGGTGCCAGCTTGGTTCAGTTTGGATTTTACGGTTGCCATTGTCGACTCCTTTGCTGGATTCGGGTTGCCCCGGTGTGTGGTGCGGCGTGAAGAGCGCCTGCACGATAAAGCTGTTCTGCAGATGCTGTGCCAGAGCCTGCCGTCCAAGGCGCTTCGCGCCGTTTGGCGAGATAACATTATAAATTTACATAGAATCGAAAAAGATGTATCGGGATTGCCACCAACCCGGCGGCTGCGAATCCATTGGGAATGCTGGGGAATTTCTCCCCGGCGGGGAAAGGTTCCCCACAAAATGCCGGCGGCCCATGCAAAGGGCGCAAGGCCTCTTTCCGCACGATTCAACGCCATGGCGGAGGGCGCGCGCCTTCCGCCATGGCATTGAATCTTGCGTTGGGGCGAATATGGCGGCATAAGTGCATCAGTCCCCCGGAGGTCAGGCCCATGTTGGACATCGATTCCATCCAGCACCGATTCGACACGTTCCGCTCGCTGATGGCCAAGCGCATCCGCGAGATCCTGCTCGTCTCCAGCGTCTACGATGCCTACATTCTGGAGGAAGACGGCACCCTGGAGGAGCGCCTTTGGCAGCAGTATGCCGACCGGGGCCTCTCTACGGTGCCCCGGATCCGCAAGGTGTCGAGTGCGGAACGCGCCCTGGAGGCGATCCGGGAGGAAAAAATCGATCTCGTGCTGGCGATTGTGCACGAGGAAAAAGAGTTCGCGATCGAGCTGGCGGCCCAGGCCAAGGCGCTGCGCGCCGACCTACCTGTGGCGATCCTGGCGACAGACCCCTCCTCGCTTCCCCGGCTGACGGATGCCGTCCTGAACAGCGGGGTGGACCGGGTCTTCCTTTGGCAGAACGACCCCACGCTGCTGGTCGCCATCATAAAATATTTCGAGGACCGTGCCAATGTCGACCACGACACGTCCGCCGGCGGGGTGCGCATCGTCATGCTGGTGGAGGATTCGGTCGCCCATTACTCCTCCATCCTGCCGGCCATCTACACGGTCATCATGCTCTTGACGCGCCGGCTGATCGACGAGGGGCTGAATCTTCTGCACAAGCAGCTGCGCATGCGCTCGCGTGCTAAAATCGTGCTGGCGGACAGCCTCGAGGAGGCCGTAGCGCTCTACCGGCGTTACCGGCCCTACGTGTTGGGGGTGGTCACCGATGTGCGCTTCGCGAAGGCGGGGCAGTTGAACGACGAGGCCGGGTTCGAGCTCGTGCGCATGCTGCGCCGGGAGGACCGCGAGCTGCCGGTCTGCATCCAGTCGGCCGAGCCCGAAAAGAACCGCGCGCGCGCGCGGGCGCTGGGTGCCACCTTCATCGACAAGAACGCGACCCGCCTGATCGAAGACCTGCAGCGGTTCCTGGAAGAATACATGGGCTTCGGCGACTTCATCTTCCGCCTGCCCGACGGCGCCGAGGTCGCCCGCGCCGGAAACCCCCGCGAGCTCTTGGAGCGGCTGCGGGCGGTGCCGATCGAGTCGATCCTGCACCATGCGCGGCAGCAGCATTTCTCGCACTGGATGATGGCCCGCACCGAGATCCGCATCGCCGAGCAGCTCTATCCCAAGCGGGTGGAGGATTTCGCCGAGCCCGAGGAGCTGCGCCGCTTTCTCATCCGGGTCATCGAAACCGTGCTCTACGAAAAACAGAGCGACATCATCACGCGCTTCATCCCCGGCCGCAGCCCTTACGAGGTGCAGTTCATGCGCCTGGGCGAGGGGTCCTTGGGCGGCAAGGCTCGGGGGATCGGGTTTCTGCGCTATCTGCTCTCGCGCCTGGACCTGCGCCGCTTTTTCCCCGACATCACGATCCAGATCCCGCCGACCCTGGTGATCTGCACCGGCGAGTTCAGCCGGTTCGTGGAAGACAACCGCCTGGCTGAGGAGGCCGTTCAAGGGAAGCTCCCCTTCGGCGACCTCCAGGCGCGGTTTCTCAAGGCCGAGGTGAGCCCGGAGCTCTCCCGGGAGCTGCGCTCGTATCTGCTGTCCCTGCGGGAGCCGATCGCGGTGCGCTCCTCAAGCCTCCTCGAGGATTCCCTGCATCTCCCGCTGGCCGGGCTCTACTCCACCTACATGCTGCCCAACAACGAGCCTGCGGCCGAGGAGCGCCTGGCCTCTCTCCTGGCGGCCGTCAAGCTGGTGTGGGCCTCGACCTTCGGGGACAGCCCGCGGGCCTACTACCGCCAGACCAGCTACCGCCTGGAGGACGAGCGCATGGCCGTGGTCGTCCAGACCCTGGGCGGGGGGCGCCGTGGGGGCTATTTCTACCCATCCTTTTCAGGGGTGGCACAGTCGCACAACTTTTACCCCGTCTCCTACATGAAACCCGAGGACGGGGTTGCCCAAATTGCGCTGGGGTTGGGGAAAACCGTGGTCGAAGGCGGGGCGATCGTGCGCTTCTCCCCGCGCTACCCGCTGCTCTTGCCCCAGTTCGCCAACATCCGGGACTGGCTCTACTTCACCCAAAAGGATTTCTACGGTTTGGACCTGGCGGTGATGGAGGGGCCGCGGGACGCGGGCACCATGGACCGCCTCAAACTGCTGCCGCTCGCGGAAGCCGAAGCGCAGCGGGTCCTGCCGCCGATCGCCTCCGTGTACCAGCCCGAAAGCGGCCTTCTGGTGGACAGCTTTTTCTATGAAGGCCCCCGCATCGTGACCTTCCAGAAAGTCCTGCGCGATCCCCGCCTGAAGCTGGGGGCGCTCTTGTCCAGTCTCCTCACGGTCAGCGAAAAGGCCATGCGCACGCCCGTGGAGATCGAATTCGCCTGCGATCTGCCTGAGGAGGGCCGTCCGGTGTTCTACCCGCTTCAGCTGCGCCCCATGGCCGCGAAGAAGCGCTGGGAAAAGGTCAAGATCACCGCGCATCACAAGGCGCGCGCCTTCTGCTACTCCGACACGGCCCACGGCAACGGCTCTTACCGCGGCATCTGCGACCTTGTCGTCGTCGACCCCGATACCTTCGAGATATCCCGGACGCGCGAGATCGCGCGCGAGATCGGCGAGGTCAACCGCCGGCTCGCCGCCGAAAGTCGCTCTTACGTGCTCGTGGGGTTCGGCCGCTGGGGTTCCACCGACCCCTGGATGGGCATCGGCGTCTCCTGGGCGCAGATCTCCGCTGTCCGTGTCCTGGTGGAGGTCGGCTTGAAAGGCTTCAACGCCGAGCCGGCCCAGGGCACCCATTTTTTCCAGAATGTCACCTCGCTGAACATCGGCTGCCTGTCCGTGCCCTACCAATCCAACTCGTTTCTGAAGTGGGAGGCGCTCGCCGGCATCCCGCCGATTTACACAAGCGCCCATCTCAAACTCCTGCGCTGGCCGGAGCCGCTCACCATCCGGATCGACGGCCGCATCGGCGAGGCGCTCATCCTGCTGCCGTGATTGACCTGTTTTCAAACCGCATGCTAGGCACGCGGTGACATGTAAAACGCTTGAAGCACCAACGTGCGTTTGCCGTTTCGGCCTGCGGCCGAACATCCAAGCCACCCGTTCGGCGGGTGGTCGTTGACAGCCCCCCTCCCATGAGCCGGCGGAGGCTTGTTTCGGTCCTGCTGCGATCTTATCTTGGCGGAGTTGAAACGTAAACGGCAGGAGGTTTCTCATGGAGCGCCGTCGCCCGATTTATAGAGCGGCCTGCCTGTTGGTGCTGGTTGCCGTGGCCGCGGCCGGCTGTGCGACGGCCCATCGCGGCGGGCTGCGCCACAACCGCGAGGTGGGCCGCGCCTTCGAGACGCTGCACGCCTTTCCCGACCACCGCTACTGGTATTATTTCCTCGAAAACAGCCCTTACGCCGTGGTCGGGCTGAAAGCCCCCTTTCGGATCGAGGACCAGAACTGGACGGAGGTCGCCCCCGACTCGAAGACCTTCGAGAAGGTGGTCGGCTTGGTACAGAATTTTCCGGTGAGGGGGTCGTTCACCACCGGCGCCTACATTCTCGACCCGCAGGGTCAGACCATCGGCGTGTGGTTCTCGAGCATGAATGCAGGCATCCGCGTCGACCCCGACACCCAAATCGTATCAATTGCCACCGGCATGCCGTGGATCGACGATCGGTGGGGTTACGGCAGCGGGGTAGGGGTCGGTGTCGGGACCGGCGGCTCGGGCGTGGGGGGCCGGATCGGGTTTTGATGGCGGCCGGAAGCGCCGTTGACGCCTATGACGCATTGAACCCGTGACCAATGAGAGTGGTACATGAAAAAGAACTTGCCGTATGGTTTGGTCCTGGGCCTTCTGGCGCTGGCCGGTCTGATGCTGGGCGCGTGCACGACGGCGCACGTGGGGGCGGTTAAACGCAGCCCGGAGGTCACCCGCGATTTCGAAGAGCTGCGGCTGAACCCCGAATTTCGCTACTGGTACTACAACCTGGAAAACGCTCCCTACGGTGTGGTCGGCCTGGAGCCGAGCTACCGGCTCGACGACAGCCCGTTGTGGCAGCCGGTGGCGCCGGACTCGCCGGTGCTGCGAAAGGTCGTGGGCCTGGTGATGTCCTTTCCGGTGCCGGGTTCCTACTCCTCGGGGTTTCACATCACCGAACCGCAGGGCCGGGTCATCGGGGTGTGGTACTCCAGCCTGCCGGCCGGGATCATGGTGGATCCGGCAACCCAGCGGGTTTCCATCAGCGCGTTCATGCCGTGGATCTTGAACGATGAGTTCTAACCTCCCCCAGCGGGCGGAGGCGCCGGTGCAACCGGAGACACTCCATGCGCCGCTTAAATAGAACTCCGGCGTTTCAGCTCCTCAGCCTGTTGGGGCTCCTGGTGTTTCTTGCATCCGGCTGCCGCTTCGAACAGACGGGCTCGACCCAGAAAAGCGCCGAGGTGGCCCGGGCATTTGAAGCACTGCAGGCCCTGCCGGGGTATCGTTTCTATTACCTGAACCAGGAGAACGAACCCTACGGTGTGACCGGACTCTCCGGCGGGTTCTGGATCAGGGATCCGGCGTGGCGCGAGCTCGACCCGGCATCGCCGACATTTGAGAAGGTGGTCGAGCTGGTCAAACGGTTCCCCGTGCCCGGGAGTTATACCGAAGGCTTCGTGATCCTCGATCCCCAGAAAAACGAGATCGGGGTGTGGTATTCCAGCCTCGGAGCCGGGATCACGGTGGACCCGGACACCCGACAGGTTATGATCGCCACCGCCACCCCGTGGCTGGGAAGGTGAGGCGCTCAGGCGATCGACGGCGACCCTGAACAGGCCTTGCCGCGATGGACCGCCTGACCCGGAGAGATGGAGCGCCCTGTCAATCGGGAGATACCTCGTGACCGAACCATCGACGTTTCAAAAAGTGACGGTGTCTCAAAATCCCCTGTACGGGCCGCGCAAGCTGCTCCTTTGCGGGTTCGGCGCCGAGGCCCAGAAGAGGCTCGCCGGCGTGTTGGAGATGGCCGGCTTGGCCGATGTCCCCCGGGTCTGGGCGGCCGCCGACCAGGCCGCGGCCACCCTGGCAAGCCTGTTGGCGCTTCCCGACGGCAGCGGCGCGGGCGCGGGCTCGCCGCTGCCGCGCGCGGTCATCGTCGCCGGCATCACCGAGGCCCAGCTGATCGGACTGATGAACATGTGCAAGAAATCCGGGATGCAGCCCTCGCTCTGGGCCTGTCTGACGCCCGTCTCCGAAACCTGGCCGCTCGAGCAGCTCCTGGTCGAGCTCGCCCGCGAACGCGACGCGATGGCCACTCGAAAGCGATAGCGCGCGCGACGCCGGTTCCATTCTCCCCCCCCCCCGACTTCCCACCATTACCTTTTTCGTTCAAGCTGCCCCAGGGCCTCCTTCGAGGATTGGGAGAACAATCCTCGCCTGGAGGCGAAGAGGTCGGCTGGTGCGCGGGTTCTTTCGAGTGCCCGGCAGGGCTGGGATCCTGAGAGATGGGCGATGGCGGCAAAGCCGACAGCCGCGTCGAAGCGGACCTTTAACTCGGAGGCCGACGCACGCGCGGGTCGACGCAATCCATATCGAAAGCGGCGGCCGCGCTCAAAAGGGGCCTAATCGACCCTGCCGGAGCCGGTGAATCGGCGGCTTTCTCTTCGAATACGAGGTCCTTTATGGCCTCGAGGTACTCGGCGTTGCGGGAAAGGTAAAACGATAGCGGCCGGGGAAAATTTTCGCCCAGAATCCCCTCGATGAACAACTGGCTGATTTCGCGGTGCCGTTGCAGGCTGAACTGAGAGCTCGCCAGGATGTGCCGCTCGTCCTCGGCGAGGGTGTGGATAAAGCGTCTCAGCGCCGTACGGGCGCGGGGTTGGTACATCCAGAAATAGAGCAGATCCAAGGCATGGATCATGATGATTTTTTCCAGGTCGCGGGCTTCGAGGCTGGTCTTGCGCCGGTGGCGATCGGAGGACTGCAACACGGAAAAAGTTTGAACGTCCGGGTAGAGCAGCTCCAACTGGGCATAAATGTCGAAAAGCTGCCCGAACTTCCCCTTGTAATCGCGCAGCCGGGCTTGGATGTTTCGGTGCCGGTCGGCCATTCCCTCGATGAAGGCTGCGACGGTGTCCGACGCGGTTTTGGAGATGATGGCGGCCCACTTTTGCAGCTCCCCGGCAATGTCCACCGCTCCGAAGGAGGCCAGGACGCCTCCGGTCAGCGCGTTGATCGCAATCGCGACCGGAATCGAAACGATGCTCCGGAAAAAATTGCCGTAAACAGCGCTCCGCGGCAGGCCGCGATACAGATTGTGGCTGGAGAGGTACGCTCCATTGGCCACCGCCATGCAGGTGTAGAGCATCACCGGATTACTGGCGGTGGTGATTCCCAGGCCGCGGTCGAGAATGACGGTCTTGACGAGGTACTCCAGCAAGGGCACCGAGAAGCCGGTGAACATCAGCGAATCGCAGATGCGGGTCCAGCTGATATAATCGTTCCAGTTCATCAACGGGGAGCGCCGGACGCCGCCCCCGCCCAGGATTGACTGAAGAATGTTGCGCAGGCCCGTGATCCCGAACCAGATGAACGCACCCAGATAGGCTAACAGCCACCAGTCCTTCGTCAGGGCAAACGTGGCGAAGGCCGGCACAAATCCGATCAGGACCTTCACGCCGTTCATCAGCCGGGAGTTCAGATAGCGCCACCGGAAAGACGGTCGGCTGG
>JBFYWX010000541.1:0-3002 GCA_041310825.1 Desulfobacteraceae bacterium
TCCGAGCACCGCTTCCTCAAGGAGGTGCGGGGCTACATGGACAACCTGTTTTTCGTCCTCAACAAGATCGACACCGTCGGGGAGAAGGACCTCGAGGAAGTGCTCGCCTTCACTTCCGGGATACTGCAGGAGGATCTGAAACGCGCCGTTACGGTCTGGCCGATTTCGGCCCGGCTGGCGTTGGATGGGCGCTTGGAGCAAGACGAAAAAAAGCTGAAGCGCTCCGGTCTGCCGCCCTTCGAGGAGCACCTGCACCAGTTCCTGCACAAGGAGAAAGGTAAAACCTTTCTCCAGACCATGACCGCTTCCCTGATGCGCTACGTGTCCGATGAGAGCATGGCCTGGAAGCTCGAGCAGGAGGCCGCCAAGCTGACCCTCGAGGAGCTGCGCGCCAAAATCGCCCAGTTCGATGCCTACGTGCGCCAGACCGGAAAGGAGGCGGATGAACACCGCTTCATCCTGACCGGCCGGATCCGCAACATGCACGAGGCCATCGACCGCGATCTCGAGGCGCTCAAGCGCGAGCGCGTGCTGCCGCTGCTGACCGCCATTGAAAGCCACTTCCGGGAGAAGAGCCGCTCCGCAGCATACGGCAAGAATCTCGAGTCGGAGCTCGAGGAGCTCCTCTACCAGGAAATCCTGGACACATTTTCCGTTTTCAGAGACCAGGCCGCCCGGAAACTGGCCGATGCCCTGGAGGCCATCTATCTCGACCTCGCCGAGCGCACCAACCAGACCATCACGGGCATCGTGAACTTGGCCGCCTCGCTGTTCGAAGTGGAACTCAAGCCCTTTACATCCGTGGAAAAGCTGACCAACAAAAGCGACTTCTATTTTCTGCTGAAAGACGACCCCGATGCGATCGCCCTGATCCGCCTGGGGTTCCGCTCCGCAATGCCTCTTTTCATCACAAGGGGATTGATCCTGCGGCGCATCAAGTCGATGGCTCAGGAGGTGTTCGAACGGCACTGCGGCCGGGTGCGCTACGATTTGATCCAACGCATCGATGAGACCACGCGGAAATTCCAGAAATCACTCTCGGAAAAAACCGACCTGACGCTCACCACCATCCGCGAAGCCCTGCAGCGGGCCATTGCGCTCAAAAACCGCAACGAGACGGAGGTCTCGGCCACGCTCTCCCAGCTCAGCCGGCGGCTCACGGCGGCCGAAGAGATCCGTGAGCGGCTGGCTGTGTATCGGAGTCAGGCAGAATACCTATAAGGGCGCATCCGGTGATCCGGTTCGAAAGGCAAACCGTTCAGGCGCACTTCCGGCTGCCCACGGGCGAAGCGGTGGTGGCTCGCGTCGAGATCCGGGTCAACCCGGTCACGGGACGCACGAGCCGAATCGCCTACAGCCGGACGGGCGAGCGTGAGGCTGCCACGGAATCCTTTCCGGACCCGCCGCCGTTTGCCGGCGATACGGCACGCTGTCCCTTCTGCGCGATCAATCTTTCCACCCGAACCCCGCGGCTGTTGACATCCTATGATGCCACGAGCCGCCTGGTGAGGGGCGAGTCGGTCCTGTTTCCGAACCTCTTCCCCTACGGCGCCCATTCGGCGGTGAGCTTGTTCGACGACCGTCATTTCGTTCCGATCGGAACCGCCTCGGTCGCCTCCTATACCGACTGTTTCCGGAACTGCGCGGAGTTTCTTCGGCGCGTGCGGGCTGAGGACCCCGAGGCCGGCTACATGGCCATCACCCAGAACCACCTACCCTCCGCCGGCGGATCGCTCCTCCACCCGCACCTGCAAATCCAGGCGGATCGGGTGGCTGCGAACCATCAGCGCTTTCTCCAGGCCCGGGCGACGCGCCACTCAACGCAAACCGGTCGCCTGCTCTTCTCCGACTACCTGGAGAGCGAGAAGCAAATCGGAGAGCGGATCATCGGCGCCACCGGCCCCTGGCAGTGGCTGGCGGCATTCGCGCCGGAGGGGTTTTTCGAAGTCTGGGGCATTCTCCCGGGCGCGACTTCCCTATTCCAAGTGACGACCGAGAGCTGGGCGGGGTTGGCGCAGGGGGTTCTCAACACCCAGAGGTTTTATCGCAGCCTGAGTCGCAACGGCTACAACCTGGGTCTTCTCGCCATCGAAGAGGAAGAGAGCCGGCTCGAGCTGAGAGTCGTGATCCTCGCCCGGTCGAATTACGCCCCGTGGGTGCGCAACGACCATACCGGCTTCGAGGTCATGCTGGGCGATATGGCGACCTTCACCGCCCCGGAGGAGACGGCGGAAGCGGCCCGGCGCTTCTGGCGATAGGCCGATTCGAAAGCGCTGCAACCCCAAGAGGTTGTGAGCATGTTCGAGAAGCCTGCCATCCCCCCGTGGTGCGCCTCCCGGGGTTAGACGGGATTTATAACGCTAGTAGGCGGTCACTGGGTGTCGCTCCGGCAGTAGGCGGACCCGCTGTCCGTCGATCTCAAGGGTGGTTTTCGAATTGGTCAGCTTGCGGATGATCTTGCCGTCCTGGAAGTGGAAGAGCTCCATCACGCCGTCCAGGTCGTGCGCCGCCCAGGCCCGGTGCCACTTGGCCAATGCCGTCTCAATCTCTTCTCTTGAAAGCATGCGGCGGTCCTTTTGTATGAGGTAACCGGGCCTATAAAGCGGCGGCAATCTCACCCCTCACGGCGGAGAGTGGTTACCACAACCGGATGAATTTCTTGCCCTCTCGGAGCTCGCCGCGCACTTTTTCCATGTGCCGCAGGCAGGCAATCTCGCGTTCCAAATCCATTTTCTGCAAGTGGCGAACCATCAGGGTTTGATGGTCCGCTCGCTGTGATAGGTGGCGATGATCCCCGCGGCGCAGGTCAAGACCGCTCCGGCCAGCGTGAGATCGTCCAGAGTTTCACCCCAAAAAAACCATCCCAGCAGGGCGGCAAAGGCGACGTTGCCGTAGTTGAAGGGGCCCACCTGCCCGGCCGGCGCCAGGCTGTAACCCTTGGTCTGGCACATCTGGGCCAGGATCGCCAGCACCCCCATCACGCCGAGCGCCCCGAGGAGGGG
>JBFYWX010000542.1:0-5403 GCA_041310825.1 Desulfobacteraceae bacterium
CCGGCCGAGGGCACCATCACCCTGACCTGGCGGGTACGGATCCAAAACTGACATAGAAGTGGTTGGCGTCGATGAGGGCCTAGGTGCCCTTGGTCGGCGCGGGTCCCTGGGGCATTTTGGCTCTCCGGTTAGTGGTACGGGAACCAGGGTAAAGGGCATGGGTAGGCCAGGTGCTATTTGCCGGACACCCCACGGGTGGCCAGCCCCCGCAACCGACGTATCTTCCCCGCGAAGGCAACCAGGGCCGTGGAAAATGGCGGCCCCGTCGCGGTATGGCGTCTCGTTAATTGAACTTGCTAACCCACCGCACAAAGTACGGCGGACTTAGCGCACAGCAGTTACCACCTGGCCCACGAAATACTCGGCCGTCGTCTCAAGGAAACTCGGGCTTAGGGCACCCGCGAGGCCGAGCTCACGGATACCCTCGACCTTCACCATTAAATTCGAGAATGCCAGGAACCCGCAGATTTTATTGAGCGGCTTGGGCCGCAGCATAAAGGTCGGGCGCTTAATCTCACGTTCCACCTTGTCGCGACGCGAATCCGGGGCGACGATAAACAGCTTGATGTCCAGGTTCGGCTGGAGCGCCATCAGATCGCTCATGCGCAACAGGCCGGAATAGACGGTCGTAGTACATTCAATCTCGAAGGCCGCGAGGATAGAGTTACCTTTCAGCCACAAGACATCGATCAACTCGATCGTCTCCTGGGTCGCTTCATTAAACTGCGTTGGCAGTTCATCGACCATCCCCACCAGGTCGCTGAGCGGGACCCCGTTCCACAGTCGGCTACGGTCGTTCTTCGCCGCCCACACGTTAAGGCCCATCTCGGCACCCAGGATCAGCAGGTTAGCCTGGATCGTCAGATGCTCCGTGGGTTGTTTATCGGCGGTCCTCCCGGTAGGCGTCTCGGCGTCCTCACCGTTGTCATCCTCCTCGTTGTCGGGGACAGTGACCACAGTCTGCACGATCTTCTTGCCGACCTGCTGCTCGGCTAGATAGAAAGGCTTACGCTGCAGCTTGGCCTGGCTGACGGGACGCCTCACCGGATTCCCTTGCGCCTGCTCTAGGAGCCCAAGGATTACGGCGGCATCCTCCGGGGATTGGAAACGGCTCGGGCTGCCGCGCAAAAAGGCCTTGAACTTGCCGGCATCCTGGTCATCGGCGTAGAACGAAACCAAGCCCTTGAGGTGGGCCATTGGCACCCCGGTTTCTGGCTCCAGGAGGATCAGCGGCGTGACGTCGAACTGCACCGGGAAAGACATCTCCGACCAGATGGCGTGCTTTTCCCGGCTGGGGCCGAGCACCTCCACCGACCCGACCCAGCGCATCACCCCCGTCAGGTAACAGAGAAAGACATCCCCGGGCTTGATCTTGGCCGCCAGCTTTTGGCGTGCCGCCCGAAATCCACTGATATTCGCCCCCGCCGCCCGGAACTCCTGCCACGTCGTCCCCGTGAACAGGTTCAGCCAGTAGGTCTTGTTTGAGCTTGCCATAATGCGGTGTTCTCGCGTCGGGTGTTCTTCGACTGCGGTATATTGACAGCCCCACCGCCGATTAACCACTTACCTTACCTAACCGGACCTAACGTGACCCCCGACCACTTCATCACCAAATGGCGGGACGCCACCCTTAAGGAACGCTCCGCCGCCCAGGAGCATTTCCTCGACCTGTGCCGCCTCCTGGACGAGCCCACCCCCGCCGAGGCCGACCCGACCGGGTCGTGGTTCTGCTTCGAGAAGGGCGCCGCCAAGGCCGGCGGCGGGGACGGCTGGGCCGACGTCTGGCGCCGCAACTGCTTTGGCTGGGAGTACAAGGGCAAGCACCAAGACCTCAAGCTCGCCTTCAAGCAACTTCAGCTTTACACCCCGGCGCTGGAATACCCGCCGCTGCTGATCGTCTGCGATCTGGACCGCATCGTCATCCATACCGCCTTCACCGGCACCGTGCCCCAGGTGCATGTCCTGGCCCTGGAGGATCTGCGCGACGCCAGCCAGCGCCGCCTGCTCAAATGGGCCTTCACCGAGCCCGAGCGCCTGCGGCCAGGCCAGACCACGGCGGCCCTCACCGAGGCGGCGGCCGTCAGCTTCGGCGACCTCGCCCAGGTGCTGCGCGCCCGTGGTCACGACCCTTGGGCGGTTGGTCACTTCTACATCCGGGTTCTATTCTGCCTGTTCGCCGAGGACATCGAGTTACTGCCCCGGCAGATGTTCACCCGGTTGCTGGACGCCGGTCTGAAGGATCCGGCCAGCCTCTCCGCGATGCTGGGCGACCTGTTTGGCGCCATGGCCAAGGGTGGCCGGATCGGCTTCGAGTCGGTGGAGTGGTTTAACGGTGGCCTGTTCGATTCCGCTGACACCCTGCCGCTGGCATTGGACGACATCAAGACCCTGCGGGTGCTGGCCGGGCTCGACTGGTCGGCCATCGAGCCGAGCATCTTCGGCACCCTCTTCGAGCGCGGTCTCGACCCGGATAAGCGCAGCCAGTTGGGCGCCCACTACACCGACCGCGGTTCGATCATGCGGCTGGTCGATCCGGTGGTGCTCGACCCCTTGCGGGACGCCTGGACCGCCCAGCAGGCCATGATCGCGGCCCTGATGGCGAAAGCCGCCACGGCCAAGTCGCCCGCTGCCCGCACCAAGCACCAGAAAGAGGCCCATGGGCTCCTGCAAGGCTTCCTCGCGCGGCTCGCCCGCTTCCGGGTCCTCGACCCGGCCTGCGGCTCCGGCAACTTCCTGCTGCTGGTCCTGATGGGGCTCAAAGACCTGGAACATCGGGTCATCCTGGAGGCCGAGGTCCTGGGGCTGTCCCGGGCCTTGCCGATGGTTGGCCCCGAGTGCGTGCTGGGGATCGAACTCAACCCCTACGCCGCCGAACTCGCCCGCGTGACGGTCTGGATCGGCGAAATCCAATGGATGCTGAGCCATGGGTTCAGCCTCTCGAAGAACCCAATCCTCAAGCCCTTACACACCATCGAGCAGCGGGACGCCATAGTGAACCCCGACGGCACGGAACCGGAGTGGCCGGCGGCGAATGTCATCGTCGGGAATCCGCCGTTCCTGGGTGGGAGCAAGAAGCGCGGCGCCCTGGGCGACGCCTATTTCGAGGCGCTCGACCGGCTCTATGCCGGGCGTGTACCGGCCGGGGCGGATCTGGTGACTTACTGGTTCGAGAAGGCGCGGGCGGAGATCGCGGCGGGGAAGGTTCGCTACGCGGGACTGGTCGCCACCAACAGCATTCGCGGCGGGGCGAACCGCAAGGTGCTGGACCGGATTGTTGAGTCCGGGGCGATCTTCAACGCATGGAGCGACGAGCCTTGGATCAACGAGGGCGCAGCGGTCCGCGTTTCGATGATATGTTTCGGCGCACGGGGTAACGGGCAATCAGTGCAGTTGAATGGGGCCGGAACCGGCACTGTGAATGCCGATCTGACGCCGTCGAAGGATGAGACAAGGGTATCGGACCTGACGCGCGCAAAGGCACTGAAGGAAAATCGCCACATTGGCTTTCAGGGGACCAAGAAAGGAGCGGCATTCGATATTTCTAGGGAACTTGCAGAGTCTTGGATGCTTACTCCAAATCCGCACGGAAGATCGAACACCGATGTTCTCAAGCCCTGGATGAACGGCATGGATATCACGCGTCGGCCATCAGATACCTGGATCATTGATTTCGGTGTACGCATGACGGAAGCCGACGCAACCCTTTACGAGGCGCCGTTCTCATACGTTGAACAAGCAGTGAAGCCGGTACGGCAGAAGAATCGCAACCCATCGTTACGTAATCTCTGGTGGCGACACGAACGGCCCCGAGAAGACATGATGGCCATGTTGGCTACCATGTCCCGCATCGTGGCGACGCCCCGCGTCGCAAAGCACCGGATCTTTGTCCTGTTGGACGCGCGTATCGTTCCCGATAGCCAGATTATCGTAATCACCAGGGCCGACGACACCACGTTTGGCGTCCTGCATTCGCGGTTTCATGGGCTTTGGGCGCTGGGCTTATGCACCTGGCTCGGTGTCGGCAACGATCCCCGTTACACCCCCACCACCACCTTCGAGACCTTCCCCTTCCCCGCCGGCCTGACCCCCGCCGACACCGCCGGCCCCACCGAGGCCCTCGACTCCGGCATCATCCTCCCACCCGTCGCCCCCGAGCGCCGCCCGGTCGCCCTGGCCATCGCCGAGGCCGCCCACCGCCTCAACACCCTGCGCGAAAACTGGCTCAATCCCCCGGAGTGGGTAGATCGCGTCCCCGGGATCGACCCCGGCTACCCCGACCGGCTCATCCCCAAGCCCGCGCACGCGGCCGAGTTGAAGAAGCGCACCCTCACCAACCTGTACAACGCGCGGCCAGCCTGGCTCAACCACGCGCATCAGGCCCTTGATGCGGCGGTCTCCGCCGCCTACGGCTGGGCGGACTACGGGCCGGAGATGGCCGAGGAGGAGATTTTGCGGCGCTTGCTGGCGCTGAACCTAGCGCGGGCCGCGGGCTGAGGGGTTGACCCTGCGCATGGGTCGGGTGATGGCCCCAACGCTGCCGCACCCCCTAGACCCGTAACGCTGCCGTATGCGCCCCCTAATCATCATTCCCAATAATCCCCTGCCCATCCAACGACTTCATTGTTCTTGCTTGCGACTCCTTATACCTTATCGACAAGCGCTACAAACTGGCGCACATATAGGGGCTTGATCGGGCGATGTGCAGGCACGCTTAGGACGGGTTCCAGGTCACCACCCGCAACGCCTGATCGGCCAGGGCCAGCGGGGCGAACAGGACCAGCAGCAGGGCCAGGCCGGCGGCCAGGTAACGCGGGGAGTGACGGGGACTGTGCATGGCTGGCGACCTATGGCTGCCGTTTGGACCGCCCGGCGGGGACGGCACCCTGGAGCCTGCATCCGGCCACTCACCCGCGCCTGTAGGCCACTCCCGCGGGTGATTCTCCTCCCTAACCTCCAAATCGTCCATAACCCACCACCTATCCGCCCACCTCATGAAAGATGGCTTCAGTTTTCACGGAGCCAACACCTGAGCCACTTTCAGTGCTGCATAAACCACGTCCTGGCCGCCGAAGGCGGCAGTGGTCCTGCGGGTGGCCTTTGTCGCGGCCTCCCCCGTGCCTGAGAGCATCACCACCGCTACCTTGGGCGACCGGCTCCGCGTGTGTGCAGGTTTCACAGGTTTTGCCGGCATGCGCCGACGACGGGACTGAAACTGCCATAGCGCGCACGCCCCATGCGGCGGGGCTGGCCTACCTGCTGGTGACAGATCGGTGACACGAAAAAAAAAGGGCCTAGACGATTCGTCTAAGCCCTTGATTTTATGGTGCGCCCTGCGCGACTCGAACGCGCGACCACCTGATTAAAAGTCAGATGCTCTACCGACTGAGCTAAGGGCGCTAAAGA
>JBFYWX010000043.1:0-5207 GCA_041310825.1 Desulfobacteraceae bacterium
TGTGCACGGCGGTCTGCCCGCGCCAGGCCATCGGGCTGAGCTTTTACGAAGACGAGCAGCTCGTGTGCAAGATCGAAGCGCTGCTGGCCGAGGAGGTGGCGTGACAAAAAGGGTTCAAGGGTTCCAGGGTTCGAGTACGGATAGGACGGATTCCTTCCCTTGAACCCTTGAACCCTCGGCCCCTCGGACCCTTGGCCCCTTGAGGAGAGACAACACAACGGTGTCCCAAACGGAGGATGGAAAATGACAACCCCATTCGACCCCGTCATCGTCGCCTTCTGCTGTGAATACTGAGGGTACTCGGCCGCGGACCTGGCAGGTTCCATGCGACTGGAGTACCCGAGCAACGTCAAGATCATTCTCGTCCCCTGCACCGGGAAGGTGGACGTGATCCATCTGCTGACCGCCATCCAGAAGGGGGCCGACGGGGTCTACTGCGTCGGCTGCCTCGAGGGGACCTGCCACTACAACCAGGGCAACCTGCGCTGCCGCGAGCGCGTCGACTACGTGCGCTCGCTCATGCAGGAGATCGGCCTCGAACCCGACCGGGTGCGGATGTACAACCTCTCCTCGGGCGAGGGCCCGACCTTCGCCGCCTACGCCAAGGAGATGACCGAGAACATCTTGAAACTCGGGCCGAGCCCGCTGCGCAAAAAAACCACCCGGCGGCCGGTAGCCGCAGGGACAATGCTGGTGGAGGAATCATGATCGTAGCCAAGCGCAAACCCTTCGATGAGATCATGCAGCTGCTCAAGGGCCACAAAAAGATCCTGGTCGCGGGCTGCGGCACCTGTGTGGCCGTCTGCCTGGCCGGGGGCGAGAAAGAGGTGGCGGTGCTGACCGCCGAACTGGAGATGGCGCGCCGGCTGGCCGACAACCCCGTGGAGCTCGGCTCCGTCACCCTGGAGCGCCAGTGCGACCGTGAGTATCTGGCTCAGTTGGACGGCATGGTGGATGCCTACGACGCCCTGATCTCCATGGCCTGCGGGGTCGGGATCCAGTTTCTGGCCGAGCGCTTTCCGCACAAGCCGGTCTACCCGGCCGTGGACACCGCGGGGCTTGCGGTCAACCAGGATGTGGGCTGGTACGAGGAGCGCTGCCGCTCCTGCGGCCGCTGTGTGCTGGGGCAGACCGGCGGGATCTGCCCGGTCACCATGTGCGCCAAGGGGCTTTACAACGGGCCCTGCGGGGGTACCAACCGGGGCAGCTGCGAGATCAACGCCGATCAGCCCTGCGCCTGGCAGGCGATCTACGAGCGGCTCAAGGCTCAGGGGCGATTGAACTGCATCCTGGAGCTCCAGCCCCCGCACGAATGGAAGGACACGACGCCGCGGACCCTGATCCAGCCCGGCTACAAGAAACCGGAAAAGGCCAAGGCCTAACCCTGTCGGAAGGTGCCACGATGAAATCTGGAAGCAATCTGGAAAAAGTTTTGACATCCGGGCAGTTCGCGTTCACCGGGGAGCTGGGGCCACCCCGGGGGGCCCACGCGGAGGAGGTGCGTAAGAAGGCGGCCCATCTGAAGGGCCGGGTCGACTCCGTCAATATCACCGACAACCAGACGGCCATGGTGCGCATGGCGAGCTGGGCGGCCTCGCTGATCCTGATCCAGGAAGGCATCGAGCCCAACTATCAGATGGTCTGCCGGGACCGCAACCGCCTGGCCATGCAGGCCGACATTCTCGGCGCGTGCGCCCTGGGGATCCGTAACATGCTCTGCCTGTCGGGTGACCACTGCCAGTTCGGCGACCACCCCACGGCCAAGGGCGTCTTCGATATCGACTCCATGCAGCTGATCTACACGGTCAAGAAGATGCGCGACGAGGGCAAGTTTCTGAGCGGCGCCGACCTGGACGGCCGGCCCCAGATCTTCATCGGCGCGGCCGCCAACCCCTTTGCCGACCCCTTCGAGTGGCGCGTCCACCGCCTGGCCAAGAAAATCCAGGCCGGGGTCGATTTCATCCAGACCCAGTGCATCTACAACATGGCCAAGTTCCGCGCATGGATCGGTCAGGCGAACGATATGGGGCTGACCGAAAAGGTCTACATCTTGGCCGGCGTCACGCCGATGAAGAGCCTCGGCATGGCCAAGTACATGAAGAGCAAGGTCCCCGGCATGGATGTCCCCGATGAGATCATCAGCCGACTCCAGGGGGTTGCCCGCGACAAGCAGGCGGAGGAGGGGATCAAGATCGCGCTCGAGCAGATCGCCGAGTTCAAGGAGATGAAGAGGGTCCACGGGGTCCACCTCATGGCGATCGAGTGGGAGCACCGGGTGCCGGAGATCGCCGAACGGGCGGGCATGCTGCCGCGTCCGCAAGTGTGATCTAAAAATCCTTCGGATTTTTAATCGAAACAACGGCCCCCCGCGCCTTGCCGGCACCGGGGGCCGTTGTTTTTCATCGTTCAGCGGTTCCCCCAACCTTTTCCTGGTCGGTTCTTCCCGTACCCGTCTGCACGTACTTGTACCCGTTCGCGTTTACGTACCCGTTCACGTGTACGTGAACGAGTAGGTGAACGGGTACCGCTTCGCTGTGAACGTGAACGCCCATCGGGATAGAAATCTCTAACAACCCGGCCCAATTTAAAAACTTAAAATAATATCCGTTGATAATGAATGATAATTCATTGATTTTTTAAAGCTGCCAAATAATCAAAAAAATTATTATATGAGGTATAAGCTAAAATTTCATAGAAGATAAGTCGGATAACAATCTTCTTGACAGCCCACTCAGCCCCTGATAAATGAATGAGTGTTCATTCATTTATCAGGGATTGCCATGGATTCGCCAGGGCCAAAAGACAAGAACTCCAAATACGACAAGATCCTGGAAGCGGCCGTGACGGTATTCGCGTCCAACGGCTTCCGCCAGTCCACCATTTCTCAGGTCGCGCGCGAAGCCGGGGTCGCCGACGGGACCATCTATTTATATTTCAAGAACAAAGACGACATCCTCGTTCAGTTCTTCGAGTACAAGGCGCGCCAGGTCTTCGAGCGTTTCCGGCAGGCGGTCGACCGCGGGCAGACCAGCGCGGACAAACTGCGCAACCTGGTCCGGGTGCACCTGACCGAGTTCCAGCGCGACCCCCGGATGGCCGTGGTCTATCAGGTGGAAACCCACCAGAGCCGCCGGCTGGTCGAGGGGCAGATCCGGGAGATGGCCAAGATGTACCAGGACATCATCGCCGAGATCATCGAGCAGGGGCAGCGCGAGGGGATCCTGCGCAAGGATCTTTATGTCGGCCTGGTCAAGCGTTTTATTCTCGGGGCGGTGGAAGAGGTGATCGGCACCTGGTTGCACTCGGGCCAGAACTACGATCTCGTCTCCATGTCCGACCCGCTGGTGGATCTCTTTTTCAAAGGCATCGGTTCAAGCACGCCACCGGATTTGGCCGGCGCGTGATTCACCAACCACAGGAGGGAACATGGCACAGGTGATTGCGGATCGCAGGGACATCGATTTCGTCCTTCACGAGCAGCTCAAGGTGGAGGAACTCTCCAGGCACGAACGGTTTGCAGAGTTCAACCGCAAGGCGGTCGACCTGATCGTATCGGAGGCCCGCAATCTGGCCGTGAAGGAGATCATGCCGACCCGCATCGACGGCGACCGCCAGGGGTGCCGTTTCGACGCCGGCCGGGTGACCGTGCCCGAGTCCTTTCACAAAGCATGGAGGACCTTCAACGAAGGCGAATGGCTGGCCATGACCGAGGATGTCGAGTGGGGCGGGCAGGGCATGCCGCGTACGGTGGCCATGGCGGCCGCCGACTACCTGAACGGGGCCAACTTCGCCTTCATGATGTATGCCGGGCTGACCCACGGCGCCGGCAAACTGCTGGAACAATTCGGCACCGCCGAGCAGAAGCGGCTTTTCCTGAAAAACATGTACAATGGAAAATGGACCGGCACCATGCTTCTGACCGAGCCGGAGGCCGGCTCCGACGTTGGCGCGCTCACTACCGCGGCCGTCAAGAACGCGGACGGCACCTACTCCATCACCGGCAACAAGATCTTCATCTCCTCGGGCGAGCATGACCTTGCGGAAAACATCATCCACCCGGTGCTGGCCCGGATCGAGGGGGCCCCGGCCGGGACCGCCGGCATTTCGCTCTTCCTGGTGCCCAAGATCCGGGTGAACCCGGACGGGAGCCTGGGAGAGCCGAACGATGTCGTCTGCACCGGGATCGAGGAGAAGATGGGCATTCACGGCAACGCCACCTGTTCGATGGCGCTCGGCAGCCAGGGCAACTGCCGCGGCACCTTGCTCGGGGAAGAAAACAAGGGCATGCGGGCCATGTTTCTGATGATGAACGAGGCGCGCCTCCTGGTGGGGACCCAGGGGCTGGGGTGTGCCAGCCCGGCCTACCTCTACGCGATCAACTATGCCCGCGGGCGGGTCCAGGGGCGGCATCTCTTGAAGAGTCTCGACAAGGCCGCCCCATCCGTGCCCATCATCCAGCATCCGGACGTCCGGCGCATGCTCATGACCATGAAGGTCTTCGTCGAGGGCGCCCGCAGCCTCCTCTACTACGTCGGCCGCTGCGAGGACCGGATGCACGTCACCGCCGATGCCGACACCCGGGCCAAGTACCAGGGGATCATCGACTTCCTCATCCCGATCGCCAAGGGCTACGTGACGGACCGTTGCCTGGAGGTCTGCAACTTGGGCATCCAGGTCTACGGCGGCTACGGCTACATCCGCGAGTACCCCATGGAGCAGCTCCTGCGCGATTGCCGGATCACCCCCATCTACGAGGGGACCAACGGGATCCAGGCCATGGATCTCCTGGGCCGCAAGCTCGGATTGAACAAAGGCAAACCGGTTATGGATCTGTTGGGTGAGATCCAGGCCGAGATCGCCGCCGCCAAGGCGCTGCCGCGCACCGCCGCCGCCGCGGCCCAGCTCGATTCGGCCGTGAACAAGCTGGGCGAGGTGGCCATGCACATGGGCGCTGCGGCGATGTCGGAAAAAGTGCTCACGGCCTTTGCTTTCGCCCAGCCCTTCCTGGAGGTGTGCGGGGACGTGGTCATGGGTTGGATGCTCCTGTGGCGCGCGCGGGTGGCGGCCGAAAAGCTCGCGGCTGGGGCCAAGGAGAAGGAGTCGCTCTTCTTCGAAGGGCAGATCCGGGGTGCGGAGTTCTTCACCCGCGCCCTGCTGCCGGTGACCCAGGGCCGGATGCGGGCGATTCTCGCCGCCGACAGCTCGGT
>JBFYWX010000062.1:0-4353 GCA_041310825.1 Desulfobacteraceae bacterium
TGGTGATCGACACGCGCAAATTCACCTCCGAGGCGGACGTGCGGCCCCTGGTCGAGGCCTGCCATTCGATCCACAACGTGCCCCATTGGGACGAGAAGCGCTGGGAGATCAAGTGGCTCTGGTCGGCGCACTATGAGAGCGCCTTTTCCGGGACCGCCTCGGGCCGGTTCGCCGCCGAGGTGTTCGAGGACCGGCCCTTCCTCGTGCTCTGCAACCAGTGCGAAAACCCGCCCTGCGTGCGCGCCTGTCCCACCAGAGCCACCTGGAAGCGGGAGGACGGGATCGTGATGATGGATTTCCACCGCTGCATCGGCTGCCGCTTCTGCATGGCCGCCTGCCCCTTCGGGGCCCGCAGCTTCAACTACCGCGACCCCCGGCTCGTGATCAAACAGACCAACAAGCTCTTCCCCACCCGCATGAAGGGAGTGGTGGAGAAATGCAACTTCTGCGCGGAGCGTCTGGCGGAAGGGAAACGGCCGGCCTGCGTCGAGGCCGCCGGGGGGAAGCTCGCCTTCGGGGACCTCTTCGACCCCGCCTCCGAGGTGCGCAAACTCATCCGGGAAAACTACACCCTCCGGCGCAAGATCAACCTGGGGACCGAACCTGCGGTTTACTACATCGTGTGAGGTGAGTCATGCTTGAGCTGGCCATAAAAGGATCCAAAAGATATTACGGCTGGGCGGCGCTGCTCCTCGGCATCGTCGGGGTCGGTTTCCTGGTCTACCTGAAACAGCTGGACTTCGGCCTGGGCATCACCGGCCTGAGCCGGGACGTCTCCTGGGGCTTCTACATCGCGAACTTCACTTTCCTGGTCGGGGTGGCCGCCGGGGGTGTCATGGTGGTTCTCCCTTACTACCTGCACGACTACAAGGCCTACGGCAAGGTCACGATCCTGGGTGAGTTCCTCGCCATCGCCTCGGTCATCATGTGCATCACCTTCATCCTGGTGGATCTCGGCCAGCCCATGCGCGTTTTGAATGTGCTGCTCTATCCCACGCCGAACTCCGTCCTCTTCTGGGACACGGTGGTCCTGAACGGCTATCTCTTCCTCAATCTGATCATCGGCTGGAACGTGCTCGAGGCGGAGAGAAACGGGGTGCATTACCAGAGCTGGCTGAAGCCCCTGATCTATCTTTCCATCCCCTGGGCCATCAGCATCCACACGGTCACGGCCTACCTTTACTGCGGCCTTCCCGGCCGGGGGTTCTGGCTGACGGCGATCCTGGCCCCGCGCTTTCTCTCCTCGGCCTTCGCTTCGGGGCCGGCGCTGCTGATCCTGCTCTGCCTGGTCATCCGCCGGGTCTCCAGCTTCGACCCGGGCTGGAAGCAGATCCAGTCGCTCGCGGTCACCGTGGCCTACGCCATCTGCATCAACGTCTTCTTCCTGCTGTGCGAGGTTTTCGTGGCTTTCTACAGCCAGATCCCCGAGCACATGGACCACCTGAAGTACCTCTTCGTCGGCCTGCACGGGCACGGGGCTTACGTGCCCTGGATGTGGACCTCCATGGTGCTGATGCTGCTCGGGATCATCCTGCTCGTCAACCCGGTCACGCGCCAGAACGAGCTGACCCTGATCGTTGGCTGCATCGCGGTCTTCTTCGGCTGCTGGATCGACAAGGGCATGGGCATGATCTCGGGGGGCTTCGTGCCCAACCCGCTGCACGAGGTGAACGAGTACATCCCGACCCTGCTCGAGGGGCTGATCACGATCGGGGTTTACGCTCTGGGCTTCCTGGTGCTGACGCTCCTCTTCAAGATCGCGGTCTCGGTCAAGGAGGAGGTGCGCGCCTAAGCCTAAGCACCTTATTCCCAATTCAAGTTCAACGAGAGGGGCCCCGTCGGCGGGAGCCCCTCTTTGTTTCTAAGACACCTTTGAATACCGACCATCCCTATCTATGATGTCAGGGCAACATCTTTGACATGACAAAAGGATTTTGATATTGATTTTATCATGTTTAAACGAAATTTGAATATTGAATTGCCGGAGGGGTCAAGCTGCTTTTTGTGGGGACCGCGGCAGACCGGAAAAAGTACCCTGCTGCGCGAGCGTTTCCCCACCTCGCGGCGCTATGACCTTTTGATGTCAGACGAGTACCGCCGACTCTTGCACCAACCGGCGCTGCTGCGCGAGGAGTGTCTCAATCTTTACAAAGCAACAGGCGGCAGTCAGGCTCCGATCGTCCTGGATGAAGTGCAGAAGGTCCCGGATCTGCTGGATGAAGTTCACTGGCTGATCGAAAACACCGGCTTGCAGTTTGTTCTCTGCGGGTCGAGTGCCCGGAAGCTTCGGCGTGGCCAGGGCAATCTTCTGGGTGGCCGCGCCCTGCGATACGAGCTTTTTCCACTCACATTTTCCGAGGTAACGGACTTCGCGCTCGACAAAGCGCTGAACGACGGGCTGATGCCGCCGCACTACGGCAGCCGCCTGTCCCGGCAGCGTCTTGAGTCGTATGTTGGAGATTACCTGAAGGAGGAAATTGCGGCCGAGGCACTCACACGAAACGTTCCGGCCTTCAGCCGATTCCTGGAGATGGCCGCCCTAAGCAACGGGGAGATGGTCCAGTTCTCAAATATCGCCAGAGAAGCGGGCGTCAGCCTGCCGACGGTCAAGTCCTATTATCAGATTCTGGAAGACACACTGGTGGGTCGATGCCTGCCCTCCTTTCGCAGGCGGCCGAAACGTCGGGTGATTGCGGCGCCCCGGTTTTTCTTCTTCGATATCGGTGTGGTCAACCATCTTGCACGCCGCGGGCGCATCGTTCATGGTTCGGAACTCTTCGGTAAAGCGTTCGAGCATTTCATCTTCATGGAGCTCAGCGCACATTCGCGCTATTCGAGGCTGGGGTATCCGCTGGCATACTGGCGGACGGCGTCGCAGTTGGAGGTTGACTTCATCCTCGGCGACAACGAGGTGGCAATAGAGGTCAAAGGAACTGAAAACGCTCAGTCTCATCATTTGAGGGGGCTCTCCGCCTTTGGTGATGATTACAACGTGCGGCGGCGCATTCTCGTGTCGTGCGACCCCCGGCCGCGGCTGGTGGCGGCCGGCATCGAGATCATGCCCTGGAAAGTCTTTTTGGAGGACCTCTGGTCCGGCCGGATTATGAGCTGACCTATTTCCACTTCGACCCCGTCGCCGGTTGGTTGAATAAGGGTGCATCGGCCCAATGTGGCCTTTTATGCCGGGCGGCGCTCATGTCAGAAGGCGCTTGATCCGCTCCAGCATGGCAATCTCCTGGACATTGGGCGGCCGGCCGTTATGATCCATGCCGGCTTCGAGCAGCTGCAGGGCCTCGCGGCGTTCCTCCGCCTCCGGCAGCAGGTGCGGCAGGCTCGCGATGGCCTGCTCGGTGTCGGTCTGAAGCAGCCGGGACTGGGTGCGGACGATCGCCTTGAGCTGTTTAGGGTCGATGTGCCGGAGGCGGGCATCGGTCCGAAACAGGCCCCCGGCGCGTTCATGCCCGGAGCGGGTGAGGTCGCGGTCCGCGCACATCACCGCGAGCAGCATGCGGGCCACGGCCTCCGGCAGTCCGCCCTGGTCCATGGCCCGGCGCCACTCGTGCGAATCCTTGCGGCGCAGATCCTCGCGGCGGACGGCGGACTCCCTCTCCCCGGCGTCATCGAAGGCGTAGAGCGGCTTTAGCCAGGGGTTTTCGTAGACGAGCTGAAAGAGCCGCTCGCTCGAGTGGTCGCGCCACTCGCGCCAGAGGTCGAGTGCATCGGCCGCGGCTTCGGAGAGCGTGGCTTCCAGCCGTCGCAAGGGGTTCTCGGCGGGGGCCGGCCGCCGTTCGCCGTTTTGGCGCAGCCATCCGGCCCAGAACTTCAAGGGCATCAGCCAGGGGTTCAGGTCCGAGAAGAGAAGGCGCTGCATCCGCAGCGGGTGGAGCTCACGCATCGTTTCGGCCGAGGTTTCCGAAACGGCCGGTTTCACCCACGGGGAGATGAGGGTGCGGTAGAGGAAGTCGTTGATGTGCGAGACGTTCCGGGCGGTGCGGAACGGCAAGTCCTCAGCCCGTTCCTGGGCGGCCGGAAACTCGCGCGGGGTTTTCTCCACGAAACGCACCTCGTAGGTCTCCGGCACCTGAGGGTCCTCTTCGATGATCATCTCGTAGAGGCCGGGGGGCAAAAACCCGAGGGTCTCGAAGCTTTCGATGATCTGCCGGTGCTCGCGGAGGGCGATCTTGCCTGAAACGAAAATCCCCAGGTGCCCGATGGTCGGGTGCAGGTGCACCACGATCACCTGCCCGCGGCGCCGGATTTCATCGACCGTGCCGTAGACCCGCTCGATCCAGTTGAAGGCCTGCTGCGGGGGGGTGATGTTGTCGCCGAAGGAGGCGAAGACCACGACCGGGT
>JBFYWX010000065.1:0-2860 GCA_041310825.1 Desulfobacteraceae bacterium
CTACGGCGAGGCGGATGGCTTCGTCAACTATGTCCGCGGCGCCAACCTCGCCGGCTTTGTCAAGGTGGCCGACGCCATGCTGGCCCAGGGCTGCGTGTAACACGCCAGCCAGCCCCGTTGGTTGGAAGGGCGGCCCTTAGCCGCCCTCCTCATCCCTTCCTCTCCCTCGCTTTATCTCACCTGATTCTCTCGACATGCCTATCCGGTTGACTCGGGAAGGCACTCCCCCATCACCGGTTAAAGAGCATTTTCGGCGGATGAGCCCCGCTCCTCCTTCAGCCGGTCTGCCGAGGGTCCACCCGACCCGGGCCTTACAGACCCGCGCCACTGGCCCGCCATTGGCCGGACGAAGCTCCAAGGGCAGGGCGCGATCCGATGAGAAACCAAGCCTGCCCCCTTTCTCCTCCCATATTCCCCTTTCCCCCTCCTTTTTCCCGACGCAAATCGGCTAAGATGCCGCGAACCCTGTGTTTGGAGCGCCCAAGAACCCCCTCACCAGGTAAAAGGCAATCCGATGACCAAAACGCCAACCAAAAAAGGCGACTCCACCGCCAACCTCAGCTTCGCAGCCAAGCTCTGGCTCGCCACCGACAAGCTGCGCAACAACATGAAAGCGGCGGAATAAAAGCATGTCGTACCCGGTCTTATCTTCCTCAAACTACCTTCCGCTTTTCACTCAACCAATTTCCAATCCACATGGCCCTGTCCCTTAACAAACCCAAACTCGACAATCTCGCCTCCGACATCTGGAAATCCGCCGAGCGCTTGCGTGGCAAGTTCAAGTCCTACGAATACCAGAGCGTCATCCTGCCCATCATCGTTATCCGCCGCCTGGAATGTGTGCTCATTGACTGGCGGGCGAAGAAGGCCGCCGAGGTGCTGAAGAACCGGCCCCAGCTCACCGAAAAAGAACTCGTCAGGCTGGTCAAGGAACTGGAGCTGAATCCCAGGCAATGCCCGTTCTCGAACACCACACACTCGACGCTCCGCTCGGTTTATGAGGAAGACCATGCGCTGCTGGAGCAGAACTTCCGCGCCTACATCAACGGCTTCTCGGACAACGTTGACGACATCATCGAGCACTTCAACTACCGCGCCACCATCGGTCAGATGGTGAAAAACAATCGGCTGGCCCCGATCCTGAACCAATACAAGGAACTCGCGCTCGGCCCCGACCAGCTCTCTGGGCTGGAGATGGGCTACATCTACGAAGAGTTACTCAGGCGATTCTCGGAACAGAGCGGCGAGGAGGCCGGGGAACACTTCACGCCGCGCGAAGTCATCCGCCTGATGGTCGAGTTGCTCGACATCCCCATCCCGGACAAGCCCCTCTCCATTTACGACCCCGCCAGCGGCACCGGCGGCATGTTGTCCGTGGCGAAGGAGCACCTGCTGGAGCGCGCCGACACCCCGGAGGAAAAGGCGCGGGTGGAGAATTACGTCACCGTTCACGGGCAGGAGTTGTCCCCCACGAACTACGCAGTTTGTCAGGCCGACCTCCTCATCAAGAACGACCGCCAGGCCACAGTCCACCTCGGCAACTCCCTCATCCCGCACGACCCGCACAGCAGGGAGCCGGGCGATCAGTGGCCGGAGCCCAAATGGCGGTTCAATCGGATGCTGAGCAATCCGCCCTTCGGCGTGACCTGGGGCGGCAAGGACGGCTACGAGAAGGAGGCCCGCAAGCTGGAGCGGACCCGCTACCAGGCCGGGATGCCGCGCGTGAACGACGGCGCCCTGCTTTTTCTGCAAACCATGCTGGCTAAGATGGCGCCGGTCGAGCAGGGCGGCAGCCGCATCGCCATCATCTTCAATGGCTCGCCGCTCTCCAATGGCGACTGCGGCTCGGGCGAGAGCGAAATCCGCCGCTGGATTCTGGAGCGCGACTGGCTCGACGCCATCGTCATGCTGCCCGATCAACTCTTCTACAACACCGGCATCTTCACCTACATCTGGCTACTGCGAAACGACAAGCCCGCCAGTCACCAGGGCCGCGTGATGCTCATCGACGCCCGCCAGCAGTTCGAGAAGGAGCCGAAGTCTTTCGGCAACAAACGCCACCGCATCAGCGATGTCCACCGCGCCTGGATCGAGGCGCTTTACACCCAGGGCTGGGCCGCGGGCGACGCCAACGATCAGGTCAAGCTCTTCCGGCGCGAAGACTTCGCCTACCACAAGGTCAGCGTCGTCTTCTGGCAAACCGATGAGCGCGACCAGCCCGCCATCGTCACCGAGCCTTACGAGAAGGCCTTCACCGCCGCGAACCTGAAGAAAGAGCAGCTCTTCCACGCGAGCGACCTGAACTTCCGCGCGCGGGTGAAGGCGAAGGGCCAGGAAAAGACCCTTGCCTTCACCCTCAAACCCGACGACAACGCCGCCAAGACGTTAAAAGAGGCCCTGGCCGATGCCGACGAGACGCTTTCGGTCGAATGGACGCACCGGCACTATGTGCGGGACGATGAATACATCCCGCACGGCGAGGACATCGCGGTCTTTTTGCAACGGGAGATCGCCAAGCCGATCATCCGCTGGGAGGAGACCAGGAAGGACGGCAAGCCGATTCTCGGCTATGAAATTCTGCCGAACAAATACTTCTACCGCTACCAGCCGCCCATGCCCGCGAAGGAGTTGCTGGCGGAGTTCTGGCGGCTGGAGAAGGAGGCGGAGAAGATGCTGGAGGGACTCGCGAAATGAAAATGCCATCGGATACTACCCTGACGAGCGATGCCAATTACCGGCAGTTCATAGAAGAACTGAAGGCGCGGGTGATCGGCGCCCGCATCTCCGCCGCACGGGCCATCAGCCATGCGGCCACCTTGCTCTACTGGGACATCGGAAAGGGCATCGTGGAAAAACAACA
>JBFYWX010000072.1:0-2516 GCA_041310825.1 Desulfobacteraceae bacterium
GTCATGCGGCGGTGTTCCGCCAGGAGCAGGGCGTTGGCGACCGCTCCGCTGATCTGGGCGGCCACGGTTTCGGCGGTCGGGATGTCCTGCTCGGCGTATTGGTCGGGGGTGGCCGACATCAGGAGGAGAGCGCCGAACGCTTCGCCTCGGGCAATGAGGGGGGCTAAAAGCGTCGTCTTGATCCCGGCCCGCCGGACAGGCAGGTGCACAGGCAGGCGCGTTGCGATCTGCTCATCCGCCAGCGTCGGGATCAGGATGGCCCCCCGCGACTCCACCGCCATGGCGGTGGCCGATCCGGCCAAGGGGAATTCGTCCCCGGGATGGCGCCCTTCTACCGGCAGCCCGGCGACAAACTGCGAGGAGACCCTGCCGGTGCCCTTGCGGACGATATTGATGGCGATGCGATCGAAGGGCAGGATGCGGCTGACCTGCTGGGCGAAGAGGTGGTAGACCTCTTCAATCGTCGGTGTGGAGGTGATGATTCGGCCTATTTCCGCCAGGATGGCGTTACGCTCGTGCAGGCGGTTGGGGTCTTCGGCCTCTTCCTTGCTCACGTATCCATCTCCAGGGCCCGTTTCGATTCATCCGGGCGGGTTCGAGCTGCTTCGGTAAGCGGGCGGCGGCATGACTAGAGAGCGGTGCACGGCATTCGCTACAACCCCAGGTAAGCCCGGCGGATCCCGGCGTCGGCCATGAGATCGGCGGCGTCGCCGGTGCGGGTCATGCGGCCGCTCTCAAGAATGTAGGCCCGCCGCGAGAAGTTGAGCGCCTGCTCGACGTTTTGCTCCACCAGCAGGATGGTGACCTCCTCTCCCAGCCCTGAAAGGGTGCGGTAGATGGTCTTGGTGATCATGGGGGCGAGCCCCAGGGAGAGCTCGTCCACCAGGAGCAGCCGCGGCCGGCTCATGAGAGCCCGGCCGATGGCGAGCATCTGCTGCTCGCCGCCGGAGAGGGTCCCGGCCGGCTGGTCCCGGCGTCGGCCGAGGATGGGGAAGAGGTCGATGACCCGTTGCAAAGTCGCTTTCAGGTGAGGCCGGGCGTTCTTCGGGAAGGCCCCCATCTCGAGGTTCTCCGCAACGGTCATCTCCTTGTAGACCCGACGCCCTTCGGGCACGAGGGCGATCCCCAGGCCGGTGATCGCATGCGGCCGCATGCCGGACAAGGCGCGGCCGTCCAGGCGGATCTCGCCCCGCGAGGGAGGGATGGCGCCGGTGACCGCCGCCAGCAAAGAGGATTTTCCGGCGCCGTTGCTGCCCAGAATAGCGACCCGCTCCCCCTCGTAAACCTCGAGGCAGATGTCCCAGAGCACCTGGGTTTCGCCCCGGTGCATGTCCACATGCGATACCTCCAGCAAACCCGCCATCGCTAATCCCCCAAGTAGGCCTGGACCACCCGCTCGTCGTTGACCACTTCCTGCGGGGCGCCTGTCATCAGGATCCGCCCCTGGTCGAGAACGATGATCCGTTCCGCCGCCTGCATGACGGCGCCCATGACGTGCTCGATCCAGAGCACCGTGAGACCCCTCTCGTCCCGCAGCCGGCGAATAAAAGCGACGGCCTGGTTGATCTCCTGAGTGTTGAGCCCGCCCATGACCTCGTCGAGCAAGAGCAGCTTAGGCTCCGTGGCCAGGGCCCGTGCCAGCTCGAGTCGCTTTTTCTGGATGACGTTCAGCTGGCGCGCCTCGAGGTTTTCGAACTCGGACATGCCCACGAAGTCGAGCTCTTCCCGGGCGCGGCGGGCGATGGCCGGTCGCGGTTCCTGCGGGCGGCGGTTGATGGCGGCCACCATTACGTTCTCCAGGCAGGTCATGGCTGCGAAGGGGCGGGTGACCTGGAAGGTGCGGGCCACCCCCATCCGGCAGATCGTGCTGGCCGGCAGACCGGTGATCTCTTTATCGTTGAAGATAACCTGACCGGAAGTGGGTTTGAAGGCGCCGGCCACGGCGTTGAAGAGCGTCGTCTTGCCGGCGCCGTTGGGGCCGATCAGGCCCACGATGCGGCCGGCGGCGACCGAGAAGTTCACATCGCTGAGCGCCTGGACGCCGCCGAAGGACTTGCTGATGTTGCGACCTTCCAAAAGAGTCATGATGTATTTCTCAGCCGTTGGCGGGTTTCACCCGACGTGATGGTCCGTCTTTCATTTCAACTCATACTATCGGTGTCAGGCCGCCTCCGGCGGCCGGGCGGCGGAGGTCGACCGCTGCCGGAGCCTGCTCCAGATCCCGGTCAACCCGTTCGGGGCGAAACGTGCCATGGTCAGAGCCACCAGGCCGAAGACCAAAACGTGGTATTCGCCGTAGTCGCGGATTTTTTCGGCCAGAATGTTCAGGGTGAAGGCGCCGATGATGGGACCGATGAACGAGCCCATGCCGCCGATCACCGTCATGGCCAGGACATAGAACTGCAGGTCCAGGGAGGGGATCTCGGGGGTGATCAGCAGCAGGTAGTGGCCGTAGAGGGCACCGGCGAACCCCGCCATGGCGCTCGCTACGGTGAAGGCCAAGACCCGCATGTGCA
>JBFYWX010000101.1:0-7398 GCA_041310825.1 Desulfobacteraceae bacterium
TCGGCACGAGCTGTCCTTTTTTGTATTCCTTGTCGCCGACTTTAGTATCGGCGGTAAAAAAACCGTTGATCCGTTTGCTCCATTCCTCCGCGACGTAGGTCCGCGGCCAATCCTGCCAGATGATGGCCTCGGGCAGGGCCCCGCCGCTTTTAATGTACTTGTCGCGCAGAACGTTCATGATCCCCAGCAGCATGTACCCGAAGGTCTTGGCCTGGTAGGCCGGTTCGATGGCCTTGTGGTGCCAGAGGACCCAGCGGCCGCTGTTGCTGATGGTGCCTTCTTTCTCGATGCGGTGGGCTGAAGGCAGGCAGAAGTATTCGGTTTTGACCTTTTTAGGGTCGACTCCGGGCCGCCGCCAGTTGTCCGTGGTTTCGGTGTGGTGCAGCTCCGAGACCACCACCCAGTCCAGCTTGTCCATGGCGGCCCTGGCCTTGTTGGAGTTGGCGAGGGAGTTCATCGGGTTGAGGCCGAAAATGAACCCGCCGCGGATCTTGCCCTGAAGCATGCGGTCGAAGAGATACATGTAGGAGTAGTCCGCGCCCTTGACGGCCTTGGGAAGCAGGCCGTAGCAGAAGTCGTTCTCGGCGGTGGCCTTTTCCCCGTACCAGCCTTTGAGCAGACTGGCCAGGTACTTCGGCTTGTTCTGCCACCAGTTGGCGCTTTTGGGGTCCTTGCTGGCCGGGGTGTTGGCCTTGTTGTAATCGACGAGCGTCTGCCAGTCGGCGACGGGCATGCCCAAATAGCCGGGCAGAATGTGGTAGAGCAGGGCGTGGTCGGTGGAGCCCTGGACGTTGGGCTCGCCGCGCAGGGCGTTGACGCCGCCACCGGGAATTCCGATGTTGCCCAGCAGCAGCTGGATTATGCAGGCCGCGCGGATGTTCTGTACCCCCACGGTGTGCTGGGTCCAGCCCAACGCATACATCACCGTGCCGGCCTTGGTACCCACCCCCGTCGCGCTGTAGGCCGCGTAGACTTTGAGCAGGTCGTCCGGAGATGTGCCGGTGACGGCCGACACCTTGTCCAGGGTGTAGCGCGCGTAGTGCTTTTTCAGCAGCTGGAACACACAGTTTGGATCCTGGAGGGTTTGGTCCTTTTTGGGAACCCCGGACTCATCCATCTCAAAGGCCCAAGTCTTGGTGTCATACGTGCGGGCCTGGGGATCGAATCCGCTGAACAGGCCGTCTTTGAAATCGAAATCCTTGTTCACGATGAAGGCGGCGTTCGTGTACGCGACGACGTAGTCCTTGAAGTACGCTTCCTTCTCGATGATGTATTTGATCATCCCGCCCAGAAAGGCGATGTCGGTCCCCGAACGCAGGGGGACGTGAAAGGTGGAGCGGGCCGAGGTCCGCGAAAATTTGGGGTCCACGTGGATGACCACCGCCCCTCTTTCCTTGGCGTGCAGGACCCACTTGAAGGAGATCGGGTGGTGCTCGGCGGCATTGCTGCCCATGATGAGAAACGCATCGGCGTTTTTCAGATCCACCCAGTGATTCGTCATTGCCCCGCGACCGAACGACTCTCCCAGAGCCGCTACCGTGGGACTGTGTCAGGTACGGGCCTGGTGGTCGAGGTGGACGATCCCCAGGCCGCGCGCCATCTGGCTGGCGACGGCGCACTCTTCGTTGTCGGCGTGCGAGGTGCCGATGAAGAACATCGACTCCAGCCGGTTGACCGTCCGGCCGTCGGCGTCTTTGAGGATCAGGTCCTTGTCACGGACCTTTTTGACGCGGCTGGCGAGCTGCTCGAAGGTCCATTCCCAGGATTTTTCCTCCCACTTGGAACTTCCCGGGGCGCGGTACAAGGGCTTTTTAAGGCGCTGTTCGTTGCGGGTCATGGTCAGCATCGATGCGCCCTTGGCGCAGAGGGCCCCCTGGTTGATGGGGTAGTCCGGATCCCCCTCGGTGCTGATCAGCTTGCCGTCCCTGACGTGGGCGATGACGTGGCAGCTCACCGAGCAGAAGGGGCAGATGGTGACGACCTCCTTGGCGCCTTCGATCTTGAGGGTTCGGGCATACGCTCGCACGGGCGTAACATCGATGCCCAGCTGGAGCAGGGACAGGCTGACAACCCCTGCCCCGCTCATTTTCATGAACTCCCGCCGATTGACATCCATGGCAGTCTCCTTTCTTCCGACCGAAGGGCAAACCAGTGGTTGTTTGCCCGGTTTCAGGGTGATGGATGTTGCCAAAGGCTTCAAACGCGCCGAGACTGAGAGAACAACTATGCCTTTTTTGGCATATCGCCCTAAAGGTGTCAATTGAAAAATAAAATATTTTACAATTATTTTAATATGTTATAATTAACACAATCCCGGCTGTACGAGGCCTCGGAAACCGCGGGCCCCGAGGCGACGTCTGGGGTCGGCCTACGGTCGGGAGCGGTAGGATGGCCGGAAAGGGCATCCGCCTCTACGGCCGGTGGGGTGCCTGGCCCGGTTCGCCGGGTGAATCCGAGGAAGGGTTCGGGGGGTGGGGACTGAAAGCTGTCGGCTCGCACGGCAGAAGCGCCCTGGCCCGGCGCACGGCATAGCGCTCGACTTCCTGGAACCAGCGTTTGAATTCGGCCGCGAGCGCCATGCCTTCCTGGGTGAGCCGGTAGCCTCCCCGGTTCCCGGAGCTTTTTTCGATCAGCGCCACCCCCAGCACTTTTTCAGTGTTTTTGATCTTCCCCCAGGCCGCCCGGTAGCTCATGCCCAGGGATCGGGCAGCCCCTCTCAGGGATTGGCCCGATTGGATTTTTTCAAGAAGCTTCAGCCTGCCCATGCCGAAGAAAATGCCCTGCGGGGTTTCGAGCCATAAATGCAGGCGCACGACCGGGCGGTTCTCCGCATCCATGGGCTTACTCCTTAACGGGCTAAAATTGATGGACTCGTAAAAAGTCCCTGACCCAGACGACTTTGTAAAAAGCTCAAGATCAAGGCGCGCGAATTCCGTGTCGCGAGGCGTACTTATAGTACGCCGCAGCGACCACGGGATGAAGCGCAACGCAGATATTGGGCTTTTTACGAAGTCGTCAAAATTGGTCCTGCTCAACACCAATGAAACGGCTGCCGGGAAGCGGCCCACAGAATCGGCGCAGCGTCCGAGACCCGTTCACTTGCCGAAGGGGCATCGGGGGAATCGGCAGGTTTCGCAGTTCAGACACAAGCCCCCATGGCCTAATGCGGCCAGTTCTTCGCGGCCGATCGGAACGCCGGCCAGGATGCGCGGCAGTAAGATATCCAAGCTGGTGGTTTTGAAATATAGGGCGCAGGCCGGGACCCCGATGACAGGCACGGTGCCGATATGCGCAACCAGGGTCATGGCCCCGGGCAGAACCGCCGCTCCGTACCGCATGTCCACGGCGCCCGCGTCCTCAAGGCCTTTGCGTGTCACATCATCCGGATCGACCGAAAGCCCTGCCGTGGTCACGATCAACTCGCTGCCGGCCTCCAGCAGCTGTCCGATGGCTGCGGCGATGGCACTCCGCTCGTCTGGGACGACAATGGTCCGCACCGGCGTACAGCCGTAGGCGCGAACCTTGGCGGTGATGATCGCCTCGAACTTGTCCTGGACGAGCCCTTGGAACACTTCCGTCCCGGTGACCAGGATCCCGACCTTGGCAGGTCTCATGGGCCGAACGCTGAAAAGCGGCCCGTCTTCAAGCAGCGCCAGGGCCGCGCGGAAGTGTCCGCCGGAAAGAAACAGGGGAATCGCCCGGGTCCCCGCGACCACGCTGCCCCGGTCGACGATGCTGAAGTTTTTGCGGCTGGCGGCCATGACGTCGGGCACGAGGTTGAACCGCTCCAGCCGGTCCTTGTCCACCATGAGGAGCCCGGGGCTCTCGGCCAGGATGTTGACCTTACCCTCCCGGGGGGGGCCTTCCGCGCGGGTGCCCTCGCCGGCCATGGCGCGGGCGAACGCCTCGGCCGCCAGGTCCTCATGCACACAGTTTTCCGGCCGGGAGGAGGGCCCCTCCACATACAGCCGGTTCCGCCCCATCTGCTGCAGGCGGCAGAGGTCGCCGGCGGTGACCGTCTGCCCACGCAGGAAGGCGGCGCCCTTGGACTCTCCCGGCAGGATGCAAGTCAGGTCGTGGAGGAGTTTGCGTCCCACCGCGTTTTCCAGGGGCACGGGCTCCAGGAGGGGTGGGTCGACCGCGCAGCGCCCGACGGTGGTGCGGTTCTCGTACGGGGAGGCCCCTCCGCATTGGCGGCAGGTCTCGCCGTGTTTGGCCGGGTAGGCCTCCCCGCAGCGGGGGCACACCCGTATCGGTCCCTTGCTGCGTTTCACCAGATGGTCGGCCCGCACCTGGATGGGTTCCAGGGAGAACATGCGATGGCCCTCCGATCGGATCTGCTCCCTGACCCGGTCGGAGCGCTGCTCGTGTTTGGGCCTGCGTTTCAGATACCAGTCGGCCACGGCGTCCCATTGAGCCAGCTTTTCGGTGTCCAGATACACGCGCACCCCGCGGCCGGTGTATTTATCGAAGAGGCTCACGGCATAAAGGCCTAAGTACAGGATGCGAAGCCAGCCGTTGCCGACGGTGCACGGCGTCAGCATCTGCACGGCATCCGGAAGGCACCAGGAGGTCTCGCAGATCGCATCATAGAGGACGCCCTGAGGCAGCCGGCGCTTGGCGGCCTCCACCATGTGAAAGCCCATCAGCACCCCGGGGGCGGGGTAGCCGTGAAATCGCGTTACCGCGTCGGCAAACTCGTCGAAGGTCCAGGTTCCGCTGCGGTCGAGGGCCGCGGCATCCTTGTAAGAGGCTTCACTCATGGTGCGGGGTTCCTTTCGGGTTCAAGTGAATGCGGGCGGCGGCCTCGATCCGTGCGGCCGACCGCCGGGCGGATTCGAGCTTCGAGCGAACGGCCGCGAGCGCCGGCGGGTCGGCGGAGTACTCCTCCAGGCGGGTGAGAAAGCGGGCATCGAGCCCGACGAAGCGCTCGCCGCGGATCAGTTTGTCGGTTAGAAAGACCACTTCCGCCTCGCCAACCGGCTCCCCCTCCTTCACGGTGAGGTCCATGTGGCTCTCGACGATGTCGGCCATCCGCGGCATGTCCAGCTCCCGGAGCAGCCGGCCCCCGCGCTGCGCATGACCGGGCGCTCCGCGGAACATGTCATGCACCAGGGCGGCCGCCTGGATCAGCCGCAGATCCAGGGAACCGCCCGCCTGGTTCAGCGCCTGCCCGATGCGCAGGGCCAGGCCGGCGACGGCGCGGCCGTGGGCCGCCGCGGCCGGGGCCACGTGCAGGCGCTCGTTTAAAAGTGCTGCGCATTCCGTCCGGGAAAACACCGTGCGCTCTTCAAGCCGCTCGGCCATGCGCCGGAAATCCTCGGGCCGGTCCAGGTCCTGGTGGATGTATTCATCGACGACGGCCACATTCACGGCATGCGGCTCCAACCGGTTCAGCAGGGCGGCCAGTCCGCCCTCTCCGCTCCAGCCGAGGATGCGGGGGATATGATCGCCGCCGATGAGGGGGGGATGGCCGCGACGCCCGCCGAATGTCGGATGGCAGATCGCCTCTCTGCCGGCAGGGAAGGCCTCCAGGAGGTCGCGCAGCGTCGCGGGTCGGACCAGGGGAATGTCGACGGGCATCAGGAAAAAACACTCCGTATCGGCCTTCAGGCTGGACACGCCGGCCGCCACCGAGGAGAACATGCCCTCCGCGAAGCGGTGGTTCACCACGCTGCGGGCCTCCCCGCGCTCGATCAGCGGGATCAGCTCGGCCGCCCGGTGGCCGACGACCACATGCACCCGGTTGACACCGGCCGTTTGAAACAGGCGGATGACCCGCTCCAGAACCGTCATCCCGCCGAGCGTCATCAGGGGTTTGAAATCCCCCATGCGCTCAGAAAACCCGGCGGCCAGCACGATGGCGGCGGCGGATTCGGGTCTCATCGCCGCCGCTCCGCCCGGACCTGGATCAATTCCGCCACGATGCTCAACGCGATCTCCTCCGGGGTTTCGGCGCCGATGTCCAGGCCGATAGGGGAATGGACCCGTTTCAGATCGGCTTCCGTAGCTCCCTGCGTCAGCAGCGCGTTGAAAATGTGGTCCCGTTTGCGCCGGCTCCCGATCATGCCGACGTAGGCCGCCTGCGTGCTCAGCGCCTTCCATAGGACGGTCATGTCGTGCAGATGGCCGCGGGTCAGGATGACGATGAAAGAACAGCCGTCGATGCTCACCCCATCGAACGCCGAATCGAAATCCGCGGCTACACGGATTTCGTCCGCCCCTGGAAAGCGCTCGGCGTTGGCGAATTCCGAACGATCGTCCACGACCACCACGCGAAACCCCGCGAATGCGGCGAGCCGGGCCGTCGGCTGCGCCACGTGGCCGGCTCCGAACAGGTAGACCGTTTCGGCTTTCAGGACGGGGTCGACGAGGATCAGGGTGGTCCCCACGCGGACGGTGCGCAGGCCGGTGGCCCCGGCGTAGGTGCCGACCAGCTCCCTGAGCTGCGCCGGCGGGAGAGGGCACTCCCCGCAGGTCGGCCGGCCGGCTTTGACAATACTGTGATCGACGCGTTCGACCTGTCCACCCGCCATTTCAACCACCGACAGGAAGAGGCATGGATCGGAGCGGCGCAGCGCATCCCGCCAGCACGCGAGGAGAGCGGCTGGCGGGCCGGAGGGCGGGATGAGCTCGATGAGCACCTCCAGCTGGCCGCCGCAGACCATGTCCATCGCCGCCACTTCGGTATGGGAGAGGTCGAAGGGCAGCATCACCGGGCGCCGGGTGGAAAACAGCCCACCGGCGGCGGCGATCACCCGGGCCTCCAGAAGCCCGCCTCCGATGGTCCCGGCCTCCCGCCCCCCACGGGTGATGATCATGCGCGTGCCTGCGGTTCGCGGAGCCGACCCGGAGCGGCTGACAATCGTCGCCAGGACAAATTCCTGCTGCCGGTCGATCAGGCGCCCGGCTTCTTCGGCAATCGATCTCATGGCGCGGCATCCTCCTCCCTTCGGTCGATGAGGGATCGCTTGCGGGCGCCCAGTGTCGACCAGTTCACCGGGCTCAAGAGAACGA
Source organism: Desulfobacteraceae bacterium (assembly GCA_041310825.1). Classification (GTDB taxonomy): domain Bacteria; phylum Desulfobacterota; class Desulfobacteria; order Desulfobacterales; family SpSt-501; genus SpSt-501. The sequence continues at coordinate 7,018 of JBFYWX010000101.1, forward strand.
GGTCCAGTTTCAACCTGCCCTCGGCGATTGCCTCCCGCACCGACGGAATGGCGGTCACGGCGGCGTTCACCGCGGAGACGGCATTCAAAAACCGGGGGTCCCCATAAACGGTGAGAGACAACCGGGTGGAGCCGTTCGCCGAAACCAGCTCCGCCTTAAAATCGAGAATCTCCGGCACGGAGAAGATCGCCTCGTCCAGTGCCGCCATCGAAAGCCAGAGTGACGGGCCGATACCGGCCATGTTGGACCGGCGGCCCTGAACCTTGCTCAGCCGGCGCAGGGGGCTGCCGCAGGGACAATACTCCGGCAGAAACCGTGCCATGTCCCCGGTGCGGTAGCGGATCAGGGGCATGGCGCGGCGGGTGAGCGTGGTGAAGACGA
>JBFYWX010000149.1:0-4259 GCA_041310825.1 Desulfobacteraceae bacterium
TCCCTGACCTCGGGTGTACTTTCCGACCCGATCCGGATTCGCGTCTGGCGTCCCTCGTCGACCTGAACCTCCCGCGTGATCGGTTCGCCACCCAGCCGGTCGACGGCAACCCGGTAGACCCCCGCGGCAAGCGGCAAGGGCTTGCCGACCATTCCGGTCGCCACCTCTCGCCCGGCGGAGTCCAGCACCCGATAGGGCGCCGCGAGCGTCTCGGCGATGGCCTGTTTGAGCTCGCCTTGATCGGCCGCGGTCAGGTAGCGGCCACGCCCCGCCTCGGCGGCGGCCCGCATCCGCGCGTTCACGGCCGGATCATCGAGGGCAAAACCGACGATGTGCAGGCGCACATCGAGGCCCTGCGCCTTGAGCTGCTCGACCGTGTCGGCCAGGTCCCCGCCGCACTCCTCCTCGCCGTCGGTCACGAGGATAACCGCCTTCTCTCCCGGTACGTCGCCGAAGTCGGCAAGGGTCTGAGCGAGCGAGTAGGCGATGGGCGTCGTCCCGAGGGCCTGAATGCCTCGGATGCGACCGATCAGCGCTTGCTTGTCCAGCTCCGCGAACGGGTGGATCAGCTCGGTGTCCTGGCAATCGCCAGGTCGGCCCTCGCGAATGCGATGGCCATAGACTCGGAGTGCGACCCGCGCATTGACCGGCAAGGTCTCGATCAGATCCGCCAGGACCTCCTTGGCGGTCTCCATCCGCGTTTTGCCCGCGATGCGCTTCTTCATCGAACCGCTTGCGTCGAGCACCAGCGCGATCTGGGCCGGGGTCGCGAGTTCGGCGAGTTGGCCTGCGTCCGCAGGCATCTCGACCAGCAGCGTGCCGGCCGCCCGGGTCCAGCCCGGTTGCAGGGTGTAGGCGGTCCCCGACATCAGCTCGGAGCCGATCTGCCGGTAGACCGCGACCAGATCGTCCGCCGTCGGGATCGGGATGAAGCGCCCACCCGATGCCCAGGCCAGGTGGCGCAGCACCTGCCCGCCGCTGGCACCCACCTCGGGGTCGAAGGCCTGCAGGTCGCCGCCGAGCCCGAGCGTGATGATCCGTACGCGGTTGGTGGTCAGCAAATCCCAGAACTGCGGCGCGCTCAACCGGCTGCCCATGTCCACGCCGTCGGTCATGATGACCAGCACCCCGGGGCGACTGCGCTCGCTGAGCATCCCGATGGCGAGCTCGATGCTGTCGTAGAGGCGCGTGGCGAGATCGGCCTTGAACCGGCCCTCGACCGCCTTGAGCAAGACCTGTTTGTCGTTGGTGAAGGTACCGACCAGCACATGTAGCTCGTTGTTGAAGGCGATCAGCGCGAGCGCCTCGTTGGTGCCCACGTGCTCGATGAACCCGATCACCGCCTCGCGCAGCACGTCCATATGCGCCGCGAGGCTGCGACTGACATCCCAGGCCAGCACGATGTCGGTGGGGATCGGCTCGGCCTCCAGCAGGTAGCGACCCGGCTCCAAATTCCACGAGAGCAACTGGCGTGCGCCGGTCTCCTGAGTCGGCATAAAGGTCGCGACCTCGCCGCCGTCGGCGCTCAAGAGCCGGAAACCGGTCCGCAGGAACGGCCGACCCGCCAGATCCAGCGTGAGGACACCAGGGCCTTGGCCGGGCAGGGTCAATCCGAAGACGTGCCGCTGAAGCTCCGGGCCGAAGCTGGCGTGAACGCGTTCGTTAAACGCCAGCTCGGTAGCCCGGTCCGCGGAGGCCCCGGGCACCACCTCGAACACGGTCGGCTCGGACGGATCGGCAGCACTAGGGCCTCTCTCCGGCGCGAACGGCTCCGGGGGCCCTGCGATCAGGGAACGGTAGCCGGGCGCCCGCCCCTCGATGAGGGCCAGCTTCCCGAGGCTAGTGTAGGGGCCGCCGTGATTGGCCAGCAGCCGCAGCTTGACGAACCTCGCCTTGCGGTCGATCGGGATCGAGATGCGCTCGGCACCCGCTGGTCCCTGGGCGCGAGCGACCTCGACGAACCCATGGAGCGGGTCCGACGAGGACAGCTCGACGGCGATCTCGCGCGGATGCGTTTTGGCGTCATGGCCGGTGCGCAGGTCGAGCTCGATGCGCTCGATCAGGGCCTCGCCATCGCCGCGCAGAGCGAGGGTGATCTCCTGCGGCAAGGTGGCGTCGGCCGAGCGCCACCCGCCGCCGTCGGCAGGACCCTGCAGCAAGCGGGCCACCTTGCCGCGATAATGCTGCGAGCTGTAACGCACGATGCCCGCACCCAGGGCCGGGAGCGCCAGATCGATCGGGAGGTCGGCGACGATCGAGTCCGCCTCATCCGACTCCAAGATCTCGACCTCCGCGAGTTGGGTGCGGCGGGCGCTGCCGTAGTTGGACCGAATCACCAGTTTGACGAAGCGCGCCTCGATCTCCGGCAGAGGGATGTAGTGCTTCGCGGTCACCGGCCGGACAAGCCGCCGCGCGGCGAGCTCGAAGCCGGCGTCCGGGGCAGTATGCGAGATCCAGACCTCGACTGTTCGCGGCAGCGTCTGAAGGCATGGCAGATCACCCGAGCAGGACTGCGTGTCAAGGATGGCGCCCTTCAGGCGCGCCGAACGCTGCTCACGAAACGTAAGCACCAGCTCCTGCGGAAGGCGCCGATCGGCCGACGCCCAACCGCAGGCCGGTTTGCAGTCCTCACCCCCGTAGCCAAAACCGTCGATCAGGGCCTCGTCGGACCAGGCCGAGCTATCCGCCTGCGAGGTGGCGGAGATGACGCGGCCGCCCAGCGCGGCCTGCGCCAGGTTGATCCCCGAGGGCAACGCATCCGCGTCCAGCAGCTCGGCGACTTCGCCGTCGAAACCGATCTCGAAATCAATCGCTGCCAGCGGGTCGCCGTTGTCGAGACTCACCCGAGCCTGGTAGCGGCCGGGCCAGAAGCCCCCCTCTCGCGGCAGGAGCGCGCCGCTGCGCCAAGCACCCGAGCGCAGCACGATCCGCGTATCGGTTAGTTTTTCGCCCACCGGCATCCCCTCAACGGCGAGCGCGTGCCAGCTCACGCGCACCAAATCCGGGATCTCGGCGCCCTCTGCGCTGATGGCCAGATGGACGGCTGGATCATCCGCGGCGAAGACCTCGGGCGTGTCAATGGGGGCCTTGTCCTGGTCGAGCTCTCGGGCGCAGACCAGCCGAAGACTGCCCCTGCCGAGCGGCACCGTGACACCGGGGGCCTCGGCCCCCCCTCGTTGCAGGGTGTCGAGTGACATCCTGGGGCCTTCGGCGGACAACGCCTCCGGCCCAGCGGTGGGGCCGGCCGATGGGGCACCGGATGGCATCGGACGCGGCAACGGCGGAGGCCCGCCTTGACTCGATCTCGGCTCAGGAGCTGTGACCAGATCGGCCTCGGATGCCCCACGCGGCCCGAGCGCCTGATCGAAAAACTCCCCGATCACCGAGATCCCCGCCATAGCCGCCTCAGGGCCCTCGTGGGTCGCGAACGCCTCCTCCAGCGCTTGCGTCACCGTCCGTCCGCTGGTGCTAGGCGCGCCGTCTTCGACCGCCGGCGTCGCGGCCGGCGCACCGGCGGCGAGCGCCGCGTCGAACTCGAGGGTACGCTGCGGCTGGCCGGCGATTGACAACACCAGCCGGTAGGCGCCAGGCGCGATCCCTGAATCGGGCGCGCGAAACGGCACGAGCTTGGTCTGCCCGGCCGAGAGCAAGACCATATCCTCCGCGAGCGGGTCAGGCTCATCGGCCTGCGACCTCGGCTGTCGTTCCCAGACGAGGTGGACCAGGGTCCGGCCGGCAAGGGCCGATGTCACCTCCACCGCGAAACCGCGATCCCCCGCGACCAACTGACCGACCGCCCGACAGTCGCCGCTGATCAGGTCGGCCTCGGCGCACAACCTCGCTTCAAGTTGGCCAGCATCCGCATAAGAGCATGGCAGCAGGAGCCATAGAACACCCGCTACCCCAGCCGACGGATAGGAAATCCAAGCCACCCTGAGCGTCCAGGTTGGCTTGGGACAAGAGGTTAGCGGGGGCGGGATGCGCGGTCAACATCCAGCGGCGGGGCTGACTGGCGTCGCGAGCGGTACGAGCGCGCGCGTTTCTGGTACCTGTGGCGTGCATCGGCGGCGCAGCGCGCCGCGGGGAGACGAGAGCGGCTGCACTGTCTCTGGCAGCGAGAGTATAGTGGACCCCATGTCCAGAACAGTTTTAACCTGAATTTAAGCTATGGTGCACCCTTGCTCGCAGCGGGTTGGCGCTGCCCCAGTTGCGGAATCCCCGTCGGGTGGCTTCCGCTGAAATATTAAAGAAATTGTTGT
>JBFYWX010000220.1:0-7219 GCA_041310825.1 Desulfobacteraceae bacterium
TGCGCCTCATTCCCCGCGAGGAGTGGAGTGATTTCTCCCTGCGCCTCGTCTTCTTCGGCCGCGAGGTATGCAACGCCCGCAAACCGAAATGCCCCGACTGCCCGCTCGAGACCCTCTGCCCTTATCCCGGCAAGACTCTGACCGTCTGATCTTTTCGGCTCTTCAATAATTGTTATTATAAGTTATTTAGAGTTCTTTTGGGTATATTTATAAATTTAACCTTGACATTATCGAATTAAAAGCACTACTTGTGCTTTAATATAACAATAAATCACTAAGACTCTACGCGGCAAGAGGCGATCATGGCCAATCTCATGTCCACCAAGGAAGTGGCCCAGTTCCTGAACGTCAACGAGAAGATGGTCTACACCCTGGTCTCGGAGAAGGGGCTGCCGGCCACCAAGATCACCGGCAAGTGGCTGTTTCCCCAGCACCTCGTGGAACAGTGGGTGGAGACCAGCACCATCAATTTCCCGAAGCGGGAGCAAGCCCCTGCGGCGCGGGAGGGCCTCCTGGTGATCGCCGGGAGCAACGATCTGCTCCTGGACCGGGCGATATCGCTGTTCAACACCCTGTACGCCGAGCATCTGGCCGTGTTCGGCAACCTGGGGAGCATGGGGGGGGTGCAGGCGTTGCGCCGGGGGTTCTGCCACCTGGCGGCGAGCCACCTGCTGCAGGAGGACGAGAACGAGTACAATTTCGAGTATGCCTCCCGCGAACTCGAGGACGCTCCGGCCGTCGTCAATTTCTGCCGGCGCGAGCAGGGTATCATCGTCCGCAAGGGGAACCCCAAGAAGATCAAGGAGGTTGCCGACCTCGGGCGGCCGGGCATCCGGATCGTGAACCGCGCCCTGGGAACGGGCACCCGGCTCCTCCTCGACCGCGAGCTCTCCAAGGCGGGTATCAAGGGGGAGAAGATCGAGGGCTACACGAACGCGGTGCAGCGCCACCTCGACGTGGGGCTGGAAGTGCTCTCCGGCCGGGCCGACGCCGGCCCCGGCATCCGCCCGGTGGCGGACCTGCTCGACCTCGGGTTCATCCCGTTGCGCTGGGAGCGCTTCGACCTGATGGCGGCGCGCGAGCGCTTTTTCGACCAGGGGGTCCAGCGTTTCCTGGGGCTGCTGCACGAGCCGGAATTCCACCGGATCTTTAAGAACGGGCTCGAGGGCTACGACCTCAGCCTGAGCGGGAAGATGGTGTTTCCGCACAACGCGAAAGAAAAGAAGGTTGGAGAATAGCCCCCTCCCCTCGCCCCTCCCGCAAGGGGAGGGGGAGCCTTAGAACGTAAACGTTCACAGCGAAGCGGTACACGTTCATGTACACGGAAGCGCCATTGCGGCAGAAGGGGGATCGTGTACGGGTACGTGAACGTGAACGTGTACGGGAACGGGTACGGGTACGGGTACGGGTACGGGGAGGGTGGAAACAGGAGCGGGTTCACAGATAGAAGGAGGTCTGCCATGGTTCGCAAGGGTAACATTTCGTGGATGGTCATGATGGTTTTCTTGGGTTTTCTGCTGGCCGCCGCCACCGCCGGCGCCCAGGAGAAGGTGCTGCTGATGGCGACGACGACCAGCACCGAGGACACGGGACTGCTGAATGTCCTTGCGCCCGAATTCAAGAAGGCCACCGGAATCGACCTGCGCTGGACGGCGACCGGCACCGGCAAGGCGCTCAAGCTCGGTGAGGACTGCAACGTGGACGTCCTGATGGTGCATGCCCCCGGCGCCGAGAAAAAGTTCGTCGAGGCCGGCTTCGGCCTGAATCGCCGGGAGATCATGACCAACGATTTCATCATCATCGGTCCGGCCGCCGACCCGGCCGGGGTCAAGGGCAAGAGCGTCAAGGAGGCCCTGCAGGCCATCCGGGCCAAGCAGGCCCTCTTCGTCAGCCGCGGCGACAAATCCGGCACCCACATGATGGAGCTCGACCTGTGGAAAACCCTGGGAGGGGCGGTTCCTGAAAAGGAGGCCTGGTATGCCCAGGCCGGCCAGGGCATGATCGCCACCATTAACATTGCCGCCGAGAAGAACGGTTACACCCTGACCGACCGCGGCACCTGGATCAAGTACGAGAGCAGCATGAAGGGCAACCCGCCGCTGAAAATCCTGGTGGAGGGCGACCGGGTGCTATTCAACCAGTACAGCGTCATTGCCGTCAACCCGGCCAAGTGCGGCAAGGCGCAGCTCAAGCTGGCCACGAAATTCAGCGATTGGATCGCCGGGCCCGCGGGTCAGAAACTCATCCGCGAGTTCAAGCTGGAGGGCAAGCCCTTGTTCACGGCGAATGCGAAGTGACGAAAAAAGTAACGAGTAACGAGCAACGCGTAACGAGAAAAAAAGAGTGATGAGTCGGAGCAATGAGTTAGAATAAAAAAAGACACAATGCCACCGACTCGGAACTCAGACTCGGAACTTATGAAAGAGTGATGAATCGGGTCGTTATCGAATCGTTGTTGCACCGCCTTAACCAAACACCAACAACTAAACACCAACCATCACTCTTTTCCATCAAATGGACTTTCTGATTCAAGGATTTCTGAAGGCGATCGAGCTGCTGATGACCGGTGATCCGGAGACGTTCTCGGCGGTCGGTGCCACTCTGACCGTTTCCTTTTATTCGATCGCGGCGAGTCTGGTCTTAGGCCTCCCGCTGGGGTTTTGTCTGGGGCATTTCGAATTTGCGGGGAAAAAGCCTCTGCGGCTGGTGGTGGACACGGGGCTTTCCCTGCCCACCGTATTTGTCGGTCTGGTCGTCTACGCCTTCTTGACCCGGCAGGGGCCTTTGGGCGGGCTCGGCCTGCTTTTTACCCTGCCGGGGATCGCGATCGGCCTGACCCTATTGGCCCTGCCCATTGTGGTCGCCCTGAGCGCGGCTGCCGTGGAGGGCATGGACCGCAAGCTGCGCGTGACCCTGATCTCTCTCGGCGTGGACCGGCGGCAGCTCTTCCTGAGTACGATCTGGGAGGCGCGTCACGGAATTCTCGCCGCCGGGCTCACGGCCTTCGGTCGCGTTCTGACTGAGGTCGGCATCGCCATGATGGTCGGCGGCAACATCAAGTGGCAGACCCGGACCATCACCACGGCCATCGCCCTGGAGACGAACAAGGGCGAGTTTGCCTCCGGCATCGCTCTCGGCCTCGTGCTGCTCGCCATCGCCTTCAGCGTCACCCTTTCGGTGTCATTTCTGCGCAGGAGGGGTTGAGGGATGAGCGAGGTACTTTACGAGATAGCCGCGCTCAAACACTTCTACAGCGGCAGACGCGTCCTGCAGATCGATCGGCTGGAAATTCCCCGGGGCGCCATCGTCGGCTTCATCGGCCCGAACGGCAGCGGGAAGAGCACGCTGCTGAAACTGGCCGGGTTCGTCGAGCAAGCCACCGCCGGCGTCATCCGCTTCGACGGGAGGCCGGCCGAGCCGTTCGCCCCGCGGGTCCGGCGTCGGGTCGCCCTGATGCCCCAGGAGCCCTTCCTGCTGAAACGGACGGTTTTCAGCAATGTTTCCTACGGGCTGCGGGTGCGCAACGATCTTACCCGCCTGGAGCCCCGCGTGCACGAGGCGCTTTCCTGGGTGGGGTTGAGCGGCAGGGATTTTGGGGACAGGCCCTGGTACGCCCTTTCCGGCGGTGAGGCCCAGCGCGTGGCCCTGGCTGCGCGCCTGATCCTGAGACCGGACGCGCTTTTGCTGGACGAGCCCACCGCCAATGTCGATGCCCTGAGTACCCAGCTTATCAAGGACGCCGCCCTGAGGGCCCGACAGGAGTGGGGCACCACGCTGATCATCGCCAGCCACGACCAGCAGTGGCTGCACGAGTCGGCCGACTTCCTCCTGCACCTGTTCAAGGGGCGCCTCGCGGGTACGGGAAGGGAAAACATTCTCTTCGGTCCGTGGGAGCCCATGGGGGACGAATGGTGGTGCAAACGCCTGCCGGACGGGCAGAAGCTGCCGGTGCCGCGGCCGCCCGGGGCGATGTCGGCGGCCTTGATCGGCGATGCCCTGCTGGTGGCCGATGCCGGCAGCTCTATCTCCGGTGTCGTCACCCGGCTTACCCTGGATCACGGCACGGGCGAGGTGCTGGCCTCGGTCAGCGTCGGCCGCCTGCCGTTCACGGTGGCGGTGAGCCGGAACGAGCTTGCACGGCTGGGCATCACCCCCGGGTCCCGTGTGGGGGTGGGCTACGATCCGGCCAAGGTCGCATGGCTCGAGGAGTGAGATGGCCTACCAGAAATAGCCCAGGATGTAGCTGATGGCCAGAAACAGGATGATCAACCCCAGCATGAGCTTGATGGCCTTCTGGGGGATGAATTTCTGAAGCCGCGCACCGGCGTACATTCCGGCGAATCCACCCGCCCCGAACAGGATGCCGAGCAGCCAGTCCGGGCGGGTCGTCATGCCGGCCTCGGCCGGCATGACGCTATAGAAGAAAACCCCGGCGATCGAAGTGAGAAAGGTCCCCATCAGCGCCGCCCCGGCCACGGTATAGACCGGCAGGTTGAAGACGGCGACGCAGAACGGGGCGATGATGGCCCCCCCGCCGATTCCGTAGGTCCCTCCGACGATCCCTACCCCGAAGGCCAGCGCGAGCATCCCCAGGGCGTTGTAGGAGAAGCGCTGCCCCCAGAACTCGTATTCCACCCGAGAGAGCGACCAGGAGATCGTGCGCACCACCGCCTCCGCCGGCAGCCCTGCCGACACCCGGGTGTGGCGATCGGCGTTCATCTGCTTCACATGGTCGTTGAACTTGGTCTCCAGGGCCTTCATCTCCCGCTTGCCCTTCTGGGAGCGGGCGGTAAGCTCATAGAGCAGCCGCGCGCCGATGTAGAGCAGGACCAGGCCGACGAAGAGTTTGAACGCCTTGGGGTCGGGCAGGTAGAGGACGCGCAGGTAGTAGCCGATCAGCACCCCGGGCAGGGTGCCGACGATCACGATCCAGGTGAGCGGCCAGGCCATGCGACCCTCTTTCAGGTAGCGGTAGACCCCGCTCGGGATGGCCACGATATTGAAGACGAAGTTGGTGGCGCTGACGGCCGGGGATGTGAAGTGCAGCACGCTCACCTGGAACGGCAGAAGCAGGAACGCGCCCGAGACGCCACCCATGGAGGTGAAGGTGGAGACGACGAACGCCACCAGTGGGGGGAAAAATACCCAGGTGTCCACTCCGGAGACGGGAAAGTGGACATAAAAGAGATCCATAGGACCCTCCCGGTGGCAGTGGTTTGTATCCAAGGCGAGTTTAAAAAACACGAAAATTTAATTTTTCGTGTTTGTATGGCATATCCTTCAATGGTGACCCGCGTCAAGTTCTTTATACGGCGCTTGAATTCGGACATGAAGACACGGTAAGGGTGACGGCATCACTCAAAAGGAAATAACCCATGGCCAGACGATCTCATTCCGCTCAGCGCTCGGGCCGCTCGTTCGTCCCATCCAGCCCTGGCGCGGAGCGCTGTCTCGACAGCGGCCAACTCGCACGGATCGAACTGGCGTTCGACTCCTGGGTGCACTCGGCCCGCGGACCCGCCGTCCGTTTTTCGCGTGAGCGGGTGCGGCTGATTTTCCTGCTGATCCGCCATACGGGCGCCCGTTTGAGCGAAGTGTTGTATCTAGACCCCCTGACGGATGTCGACACCCGGCGACGTACCGTGACCTTCTGCAAGGGCACGCCTTCCAGCCGCCGCACCTGCCGCGACGTGCAGCTGCCGGATGAGGCGGCGGCCGAGATTCAGGCATTGCTGGCATCGCTGGCGCTCCGGCCGGCGAAAGGGACTCTGCTGATGTTGGACCCCGCCCATGTGCGCCGGAAATTCTACGAGCGGGCCGAGGCCGCCGGGCTGCCGCGGGAGTTGGGGGCGCCGGAGGTGATCCGGAGGTCGCGGGCGGTGGAGCTGATGCAGGGGAACGTCCCGCTGCCGGTCGTCCAGAGGATCCTCGGCCACGCGACCCCCGGGCTGGCCGCCGCCTACGTGACGTTTTCCGAGGAGGAGCTGAGCCGGGCCGAAGCCTCTTTCATCGCGCGCGAGAACCGGCGCCGGACCAGCGCGCGCAACTCCTTTTTCGGCAAGATCGAACGGCTCCACGCCGGCGATGTCCAGGCGCTGGTGGAGATCGTGACCCTCGAAGAGATTCGCATCCGCTGCGTCATTACCGTTCACAGCCTGAAACGCCTTGGGCTGAGACAAGGGGGGCTGGTTGCGGCCGAGGTGAAGGCCCCCTGGGTCAGCGTGCATCGCGGCGATGAGCCGGCCTGCACGGCCGAGAACCGCCTGCCGGGGACGGTGGCGCGGGTGGCGCGGGGCCGGATCGCCGCGGAGGTAGTGGTCCGCATCGCCGACGGGACCGAGATCTGCGCCGTCATCACGGAGGAGAGCCGCCGGGCGCTGAAGCTGAAACCGGGCGAGACCGTCTGGGCGGCCTTCAACGCTTTTGCCGTGGTGCTGCACACCGACTGAGGTTGAATTGGGCGCGGGGATGTATTAAATCTCCCCTGTCGGAAGGATCAGGGCTGAGAGAAATCAAGTACATGCCCGCCGCCAGCGGAGGACCCCATCAAGCCGATACGGATGAATCTCAAACCATCGAAAGTCGGGCGCAACGACCCCTGCCCCTGCGGCAGCGGGCTCAAATACAAGAAATGCTGCATGGACAAGGCCTCCCCTGACCCCCGCCGCATCGCGGAGACCTACGCCCGCAAACACCGCATCCGGGTCAAGACCGACGCCGAAATCGAAGGGATCCGCCGCGCCGGCCGCCTGGTGGTAGCGACCCTGGAGATGGTGGCCCCCCGCATCGCACCCGGCATCACGACCGAGGCGATCAACACCTGGGTGCACGAGTTCACGGTCCAACATGGGGCCGTCCCCGCCCCGCTCAACTACCGCGGCTACCCCAAAAGCGTATGCGTGTCGGTGAACGAGGTCATCTGCCACGGGATCCCGGGCCCGCGCGTGCTCACGGCGGGCGACATCGTGAATGTCGACGTCACCTCCATCCTCGAGGGGTTCTACGCCGACGCCAACAAGACCTTTTTTGTCGGGGAGCCCGGGCCGGAAGCCTGCAAGATCGTGGCGGTTGCCCGGGAGTGCCTCGCCCGCGGGATGCAGATCGTGAAGGCCGGGAACACCATCGGCGACATCGGCTGGGCCATTCAGACCTATGCCGAGTCCCAGGGTTGCTCGGTGGTGCGCGAGTTCGTGGGGCACGGGGTCGGGCTGGACTTCCA
>JBFYWX010000226.1:0-2840 GCA_041310825.1 Desulfobacteraceae bacterium
AGGCTTCGGTGTCGACCGGTTTCCTGAAAGGAAGCCGCACCTCGGTGGGGCGCCAGTTCGGCCCGCACAGGTCCTGCATGATCCTCAAGGCGACGACGATGCTTCCTGCGTGTACCTGGTCCGCAGCCGGAACCTCGGTTTCGTAGATGTGGTAACCGAGGGTCGCGAGGCCGCCGGCGACCTCCAGCGAAGCCACCGCACCGCGGTCATGATGGTGAAGATACTTGACCAGGCTCGCGAGCGCCGCGCCGACATCGGGCGCATTGCGCAGGAGGATCCCGATCACCCCGGTCGCTGCGGCACCGCCGCGGTCCCCGACGAGGAGACCGAAGTGATCGCAGCCCGTGCGCACCACGCAATGCTGAATCAGCCTCCCGAGGCTGCGGAAGGGAATGAGCGCATCGGGATCGGCCAGCATGGTCGTATCCATGCCGATTTCCGCCAGTGTCCGATCGGGATCGTGGCCGAACTCGCGCAGAACCGGTGGAACGTTGGTCAGGATGCCGACACGGAGCATGCCCGCGCCGACCTTCGGAAAATTCGGAACCGCCGGTGTCGAGGCTCGCTTCATTTCGTTTCGGGTTGATGCAACTGGAAGTTGTCACAAAGTGTATCCCACACTCGATCTGCCTGTCGCTATATTCAGATGCCAATGGGGACTATAAAGGAGATGTGGTGGTGTGCAATTTGCGCGCCCTAGCCTGGGTGGGGCCGGTCGAGACATTGGCAAGATCCCGTGCGTTCGAACGAGTTGCCTGCCCTCAGGCACTGCACCTCTCCGGAAGAATCGCTGATCGAGAACGACCTGTCTGCCTCCCATTTCATGCAGGTGATCGGTGCGCCTTCGATCATTGGTGGCAGGAAGCCCGGCGGAGGCTGCGTGTCTCGGCGCAAACCCATTTCCCCTTCCACAATTGCCGAAACGGCAAGGAGATCGTATGAAACATGTGTCTTTATCCAGGCGTGGTCTGCTCGCCGCATCACTCGCGGTCTGCTTCAGCCTGCCGGCAGGAGCGGCAACGGCGGCCGACGAACTCAATACGCACGCGGACGAGATTCTGCGGTCGATGTCCACGTTCCTCGCCGGCACAAAAGCCTTCAGCGTGTCGGCCGACATTGGAAACGAGGTCATCACGACCGAGGGACAGAAGCTTCAGCTGAACAGCCACGCGCAGCTGCTGATCAAGCGGCCGTCGCGCTTATATATCAGCCGGCAGGGCAAGTTTGCCGACACCAAGCTGGTCTATGACGGCGCCAAGCTCACCTTGCATGGCGAGACGCTGAATGCCTACGTGCAGAAGCACGTGCCGGGCACTCTCGACGACGCCATCCGCGCGGTCGAGCAAGGAACGGGTCTCAGCCTGCCGGGCGCCGACCTGTTGTTGTCCGACCCTTACAAGGCCCTCATGTCGAGCGTTACCAGCAGCGGTTATCACGGCCGCGCTTTCGTGAGCGGGGTCGAAACCCATCACCTTGCGTTCCGTACCCCCGACGTCGACTGGCAGATCTGGGTGAAAGCGGGCGATGAGCCCCTCCCCATGAAATACGTGATTACCACCAAGTGGATGACCGGGGCGCCACAATACAGCGTTCAGTTGAGCAACTGGAACACCAATCCGGTCATTAGTCCCGCCGCGTTCAATTTCATTCCGCCCAAGGGGGCGGTCGCCGTGGAGGTGCTCCCGGTTGATGAAACCGGTGAGATCGCGATCAAGCAGGAGGGCAAATGATGAAACAATCGACACTTGGAATGCTGGCGCTCGGGTTGGTGCTGGCCTTTGCTGATTACCAGCCGGGAAGCGGCATCGAGGGGATGTCCATGGTCAGGGAGGCCCATGCCATCGTCGGCCGCCCCCTGACGCCGGTCAGCTACGCCGGCGTGGCCCGGCGAACCACACGACGCATGATCTACGCGACCAATGTTTACGTTGCCTCGCTGCCGCCTGCCTGTACGGTCGTCGTGATCGAGGGCACCACCTTGCACCAGTGCGGGGGGACCTACTATCAGGCCTCGGGTACCCAGTACGTGGTCGTGAATGTTGAATGAAGTCCGATGCCGCATGCGGTCTCACTGTGGATCGAGGAACATCTCAATGAAGACAATTCCCACAACGGCCTGGATACTGGCTTCCGCCGCGTTGCTTCTGCTCGCAGGCTGGCAACACGCTGCCGAGGCCCAGGTTGCGCCGCGTGCGGCCCCTCGCGTTGCCCCCGCCGCCCCGCCGGCCGCGGTGGAGTATTCACCGAGGATGGGGATCTATTTCAACCTGACGCCTTACGGAACCTACTACGGTGCCCAGCTCACCCAAGACCCGTTCCCCGGCTCTCCCCTGAGCCAGCCGCAGATCAATCTCAAAGCCGGAGATACGATCACCCATCTCGACGGTATTCCTCTGACCAGCGCCCTCCAACTCGAACAGCACCACTCGCAGACGTCAGTGACTTTCGTGAATGTCCGCACGGGCCAGATTAAAACGCGCTGGACGAACTTGCCGCCCCCGGGCGGAGGCGTTGGAGGCGGACCTGTCCCGCGGATGTCGCTCGGGATCATGGCGGTGCCGGTGCAGGTGAACCTTCCGGGCGTGGCCCCCGCGGCGACCCCGGGATTCCCGCCATCCGCCCGGCCGACCAGTCCGGCGCTGCGGATCACCGCCGTCACGCCTGGATCACCGGCCGCGCGCGCCGGACTCAGGCCTGGTGAAACACTTCTCACCGCGGGACAGTTCTCGACCGGGTCGACCGATGACCTGCGGAATGCGATCGCGCAGTCGGGAGGCGTGCTGCCGATGACGGTCATGGACGGTTACGGCAAGGTTCGCAGTGTCACCGTGTATCTCGGC
>JBFYWX010000234.1:0-2501 GCA_041310825.1 Desulfobacteraceae bacterium
CTGGCGGTCCGGGAGCTGAACGACCGTGTGCCGCGCGCCGCCGCGCACCTGCGCGCCCTGGAGCAGTCCGGGTATCTCGAGATCTATTCCAGCCGGATCTACCGGGACCCGTTCGGTGAGACTATCGCCCCCGATGTGGCGCCCCGGCTCACCGCGGAACAGGAGACAGTGAGGGCGGCCGTCGCCGCCGCCCTGGGGCAGGGCTTTCACACGCTTCTGCTCAACGGCGTGACGGGCAGCGGCAAGACCGAGATCTACTTAGGGGCGGCGGCCTGCGCCATGCAGGCGGGCCACTCCGTGTTGGTGCTCGTTCCGGAAATCGCCCTGATCACCCAGACCGAACGATGCTTTCGCGCACGCTTCGGGGATTGTGTCGCCGTGCTTCACAGCGGCCTTTCGGAGGGCGAGCGGTATGACCAGTGGAGCCGCATTCTGCAGGGGGAGGCCCGCATCGCCATTGGCGCGCGCTCGGCGGTCTTCGCGCCGCTTTCCGATATCGGCCTTATCATCGTCGACGAGGAGCACGATGCGTCCTATAAACAGGAGGGGGGGCTGCACTACAGCGCGCGGGACCTGGCCGTGGTCCGGGCTCGGCAGAGCGGCTGCCCGGCGCTGCTGGGCTCCGCCACCCCCTCGCTCCAGTCCTTCTTCAACGTCCGGACCGGGAAATACACCGAGCTCAGACTTACCTGCCGGGTCGAGGCGCGCCCGCTGCCCGAGATCCGGGTGGTGGACCTGCGGCAGTGCAAGGACCTGCGCGGCCCGGGGCGGTTCATCAGCGGCGAACTGAGGCAGGCCATGGCCGAGACACTCGGCCGCGGCGAGCAGGTTTTGCTCTTTCTCAACCGGCGGGGGTTTGCCAACTTCCCCGTCTGTGCCGCCTGCGGCAGCGCGTTGCGCTGCCGGAACTGCGATATCTCCCTCACGCTGCACCAGTCGGCCAACGCCTACCAGTGCCATTACTGCGGCTTCAGCCGGCCGGCGACGGCGGCCTGCGAGGCCTGCGGGTCCGACAAAATCAAGCGCCTGGGGCTGGGCACCGAAAAGGTGGAGGAGGCGGTGGCCGCCCTTTTCCCGCAGACCCGCATCGCACGGATGGACCGCGACACGACCCAGCGCAAAGGCGCCATTGTCGGCATGCTCAAGCGCCTGCGCGCAGGCGAGATCGACATCCTGGTGGGCACTCAGATGGTCGCCAAGGGCCACGACTTTCCGGGCATCACCCTGGTGGGGATCCTGTGCGCCGACCTGTCCCTGAGCTTTCCGGACTTCCGGGCCGGGGAGCACACTTTTCAGCTGCTGGCACAGGTGGCCGGCCGGGCCGGCCGCGGCGAGCGCCCGGGCCGGGTGATCCTCCAGACGTACAACCCCGAGCATTTCAGCATCCGCACGGCCCGGGACCAGGATTACGACGCCTTTTACGAGCAGGAGATCGAGTTCCGCCGGGCGCTCGGCTACCCGCCCGTTACGCGGTTGATCCAACTGCGCATCTGCGCGCAGGACCCCCGCCAGGCGAAGGCGGGGGCCGACAGTCTGGGCCGGCAATGTCGGGCACTGCAGGCGGCGGACCCGGGATTTGCGCGGGCCATCACCGTCATGGGGCCGGCCGCGGCCGCGCTGGCGCGAATCGCCGGACTTCACCGTTGGCAGATCTTGCTGAAATCGCCCGACACCGGGCCGCTGCACCGGTTTGTAGAGAGGCTCATGGCCGAGCACCCGGAGAGCTTCAACAGCCGCCAGGTGCGGGTGGTGGTCGACGTGGATCCGCTCTTTCTGATGTGAACACCGTGCGCATATCAGCAGGCTGTTGAAAAACGGCGCCTCAGGCCTTGATCCGGCATTGCGCGGCTTTTGTAAATGCTCATCCGCCGCAGGCGGACTGCGCTTTCGATTCGGCCTGCGCCTTGCCCTCGGGGGTGATTCGAGGTTGTGAAACCACTTCTATAGCACCACGGCTGAATCATCGAATCGCCCGGATGTCATGGTCGAGCGGCTTGACTTTGACCCTGGGGCCACCTAAAATAAAAATTCAAGGTGCGATCACAAAATAGAGGAGAAAATGGCGTGATAACGAAACGGATGCTGGTCTTTTTTACTGCAATTGCGCTGTGCGCTGGGTTCAGCGTGCCGCTTTCGGCTTCGGACCAACCGGCCCCGCTAGCGGGCAGTGCCGGTTCCCCCGCCGTCTTTTTCCCGGAAAAGGTTTTTGAGTTCCAGCCCGTGGTCGACGGGGTAACGGTGGTGCACGACTTCGCGGTGATGAACAAGGGGACAACCCCGCTGCTCATCGAAAACGTCCGGACCGGCTGAGGGTGCGCGGCTGTCTCTTTTCCGAGACAGATCCCTCCCGGGGGCGAGGGAAAAATAACGATCAAAGTCGATACCGCCGGCTACGGCGGGAGGTCCATGGACAAATCCGCCGAGGTCCTCACCAACGACCCGAAAGAACCGGTGGTGCAACTGATGGTGAAAGGACCCGTCGACAAGTTCGCGACCATCAA
>JBFYWX010000289.1:0-6768 GCA_041310825.1 Desulfobacteraceae bacterium
TGACGGGGCTGTCGTAGATCAGGGCCGGCTGGTTGCCGCGGCCGCTCTCCACGTGCAGGTCCAGAGCGTTGTAGCAGGTGTTGAGCTCCCCGCCCGTGAACCAGCGGTAGAAGGGCTTGCGCGAGTCGTCCAGGACCTTGTCCCATTTGCGGGTCCAGTGGCACTCCTCGGCGATCCGGCCCCAGAATCCGTCCGGGTCCCTGATGGACTGGGAATGGGCATTGTCGTAAGCGTTGCTCATGAAGGGCCTCCTCGTAGGGTGGTGACCACACACCGGTTGAAGCCGGTCACAGGGTAGCGGAGCCGGGTTGGAAAAAAGGGTCCAGAGCCGGAGTCAAAATTGCGAGTCAGAGTCAGAGTGAACGTCGGGGTCGGTATCGGTATCGGCTTTTCAGCATCCGGTTCTGTTATTGCCCGGCACCCCGGTCCCGAAAGCAAATACATCGATACCGAACCCGATACTGACCCCGATGGGTTATCAGATTCCATCGGTATCGGGATCGAGTTGGTCGATGCCGGATACGAGATGCGGGATTCAGCTTGGCGCATCACGCCGGCGCAGTGTTAGGGTGTCACGAAACGGCGGGGGTCCCCGCACCCGCAGTGCTGCGCGGGGACCGTCCGCCGTCTCCGGAACGACCCCTCAACCCCAGAGGCCCCAGCCAAAACTGGCTGTGAACAAAATGGAGAAAATGACAAGGCCGATCATCCACAAATCTTCGGATTTCATGATTCGGGTCCTCCCTTGAACAGCATGTGAAGGGTGAGGTTCACGCTTCCTTGACCACGATCATCTGGTCGGTCTCGGCGCGCTCCAGCATGGCCGTGGTGCAGGTCGCCATCTCGGCCTTGAAGCACAGGCCCCACATCATGACGATCCCGAGGATCCACCAGGCGATCTGCCAGGACCACAAGGACGTGAACCCGGCGAAGGAGAAGGCCGTGTTGCCCAGGATGCAGGCCGGACCGATGGCGAAGAAATACCATACGGGCACGGCGATCTTCATGGCGCTGCGCCATTTCAGAGCGGCCGGGGTCGGCGCGTCGATGCTGTCGAGGAAGACGCGCAACTCGTTCTGGCGCTTGATGGTTTCCGCGTCGTCCTTCATCCCCACCCCGCGGCAGAGGTAGGCGACGATGAGCCCCACGAAGACCCCCCAGAAGGCGCTATGCATGGAGAGCGGGTTCGGCCAGACGTAGTAGGCCAGGAAGACCCCGATCATGCCGGCGAGGACCCCCAGGTTGGCGCCGACGGCCGGGAAGCGGAAGCCCCAGTTGACCCCGATGAGGTAGATGTACATGACGAACCCGAAGGCGGTCGCGAGCGCGCCCAAAATGACGAGGGCGGTGGTGGAGTTCAGCCCGACGACGAGGGCTGCGGCCGTCACCACCGTGGCCAGCAGCCGGTTGACCCAGATCTGCTCGGTGTGGCTGGCCTCCTGCTTTCTGATGTAGCGCCAGTAGACGTCCCGCAGCAGGATCGAGCCGCCGGTGTTGATGTAGGGCGCGGCCGTCGAGTGAATGGCGGCGATGGCCCCCATGAAAACGAGCCCTAATACGAAGGGCGGCAGGAACTCGCGCATCAGGATCGGCACGACGTCGCTGTCCTTGGCGAACTTGATCACCTCGCCGTTCGCCATCACGAACTTGGTGACCTCCAGCACCCTGGCGCCCATGCCCTGGAAGGCGGTGAAGAAGAAAAGGGCGAAGCCGACGACGAAGGTCGACATGAAGGCCTGCTGCCAGGCGAGCGGGGCGGGGCTTTTCTGGCCGAAGTTCCACATGGTGAAAGCCGGCGAGGACTGGATGCCCATCAGGGCGAACATGTAGGTCAGGCACATCACGGCCGTCCAGACCGTCTCCCCCTTGGCCGCGCCCAGGCCCCAGTTGATCACCCGGGGCACGTCCAGGTAGCGCTTATCAAACTGGGACACCTGGGCCGAGAAGGCCTTCCAGCCGCCGATGGCATCCGAAGTGATGACGTAGTAGCCGAGCAGGATGATGCCCCCGATTAGAAGGATGAACTGCAGGACCCCGACCCAGGCGCTCGCCTTCATCCCGCCCGAGCAGACGTAGAACCAGCAGATGAAGGCCATGAAGATGGCACCGAAGGTGACGGGCACCCCCGCCACCCAGTGGAAGAGGGCCGCGGAGGCCATCAACTGGACCGCGGTGTAGAACATGGAGTAGAGAAAGGCCGTCAGTACGGTCAGCCAGCGCGCGGTTTCGGAGTTGTAGTAGTAGGCGAACATGTCCCCCGGAGTGATGAACCCGTAGCGCTTGCCGAGCAGCCAGTTGCGCTTGGCGAAGAAGGTGCCGGTGATGGGGATGGTAAGAACATAGAAAGAGGCGAAGGCGTAGGCCAGCCCGTCGCGCCAGATCAGCCCCGGGTGGCCGATGAAGGTCCAACCGGAAAAGGAGGCGGCGGTGGCCGCCATCAGAAAGGCGAAGAAGGGGATCGACCGGCCTCCGATGGCGTAGCCCGCGGATGTCTTTTCGGTGACGTAGCCTTTGATGCCCCAGTAGAAGGCGTAGATGATGTACAAGCCCAACATGATGTAGACCCAGGTGACCCCGCTCATGGTTGATTCCTCCTCAGTGGCGGTGCCGGCGGCAAGCCGGCCGGGTTAACGGTAGCAAGCATCTTACTGCCCCGATGGCGATGGGCGATCACCCCCTTTCCTTCCGTGCGCGGACCGTGCCTTCTCCGCTAAGCTCAATTGGCCATCTTGCGAATCTCCTCGACGATCTCCGGGTTGGCCAGGGTGGTGACGTCGCCGACATCCTTGTTGTTGGAGATGGCCGCCAGCACCCGGCGCATGATCTTGCCGGAGCGGGTCTTGGGCATGTCCTTGACGATCCACACCTTGCGCGGCTTGGCGATCTTGCCGATCTCGGTCGCGATGGCGTCCGAGATTTTCTTTTCAAGCTCCGGGCTGGCCGTGAAGCCCGGCTTGAGCGCGACATAGAGGTCCGGCTCGCGGCCCTTGATCTCGTGGGCCACGGGCACCACCGCCGCCTCGGCCACCTCCGGCACCACCAGGGCCGCCGACTCGATCTCCTTGGTCCCCAGGCGGTGGCCGGAAACGTTGATGACATCGTCCACCCGGCCCAGGATGCGGTAGTAGCCGTCGGGGGCCTCGACCGCCGCATCGCCGGTCATATAGGGCCAGTCGCGCCAGTCTTTGCTCTTAAGGTTCTTGCAGTAGCGTTCGTAGTAGGTGCGCACAAAACGGTCGCGGTCGCCCCAGATGGTCTGGAACCCGCCCGGCCAGGGGTTCTGGATGCAGATGTTGCCGGCCCGCCCGGCCCCCGGGGGCACCACGCTGCCGTTCTCGTCGTAGATGATGGGGTGGATGCCCGGCATGCCCGGACCGGCCGATCCCGGCTTCATGGGCGTGATGGCCGGGATCGTGCTGCAGAGAAATCCCCCGGTCTCGGTCTGCCACCAGGTGTCCACGATGGCGGCCTGGCCCTTGCCGACGAAGTTGTAATACCAGCGCCAGACCTCCGGCTCGATCGGTTCACCGACCGTGGTCATGTGCTTGAAGCTGTAATTGTACTTGGCGGGCTCCTCCGGTCCGAGCTTGCGCAGGGCCCGGATGGTGGTGGGTGCCGTGTGGAAGATGTTCACGTCCAGGTCCTGGGCGATTTTCCAGGCCCGGCCGGCGTCGGGAAAGGTAGGCACGCCCTCGTAGATGACCGTCGAGGCGCAGATCGCGAGCGGCCCGTAGACGATGTAGGAGTGCCCCGTGATCCAGCCGATGTCGGCCATGCACCAGTAGACATCCTCGGGATGGATGTCCTGCACGAATTTGGAGGTGCCGGCGACATAGGCCAGGTAGCCGCCGGTGCTGTGCTGGCAGCCCTTGGGCTTGCCGGTGGTGCCGCTCGTGTACATCAGAAAGAGCGGAGCCTCGGCCGGCATCTTTTCGGGCTCGACCCGCGCCCCGTGGAAGTCTGTGAGCACGTCGTTCACGAAGTGGTCGCGCCCCTTGACCATGGGGATGGGGCTCGAGGCCTTTCCGGGGTAGCGCTGCCAGACCAGGACCGTGTCCACCTTCTGGC
The DNA here is from genome assembly GCA_041310825.1 of Desulfobacteraceae bacterium. Taxonomy (GTDB): domain Bacteria; phylum Desulfobacterota; class Desulfobacteria; order Desulfobacterales; family SpSt-501; genus SpSt-501. The sequence continues at coordinate 4,069 of JBFYWX010000289.1, forward strand.
CGTCCTTGGCGGCGAGCTCGCAGGCGATGTCCGCGTTCTTCTTGTGGTCGCCCAGGGTGCCGTTGCGCCAATAGGCGTCCATGGTGATCAGTACCCGGCTCTGGGAGTCGACGATCCGATCGGCGCAGGCGCGGCCCGAAAAACCGCCGAACACCTGGGAGTGGATCACCCCCAGCCGGGCGCAGGCCAGCATGGTGACCGGCAACTCCGGCACCATGGGCATGTGCAGGGTCACCCGGTCGCCCTTTTTGAGCTTGGCGAAGTCCCGCAGCAAGGCCGCGAACTCGTTCACCCGCACGTAGAGCTCCTGGAAGGAGATGTGCTCGTACTTCTCGCCGATGGGCTCCGGGGCGAAGTGGATGGCCGTCTTGTTCTTGTGCTGCTCTAAGTGGCGGTCGATGCAGTTGTAGGAGGCGTTGATTTTGCCGCCGACGAACCATTTCCAGCAGGGGGCGTCGCTCGTGTCGAGGGTGGTGTGCCAGTACTCGTACCAGTGGAGCAGATCGGCGTATTCCTTGAAGCAGTTGGGGAAGTTGTCCAGGCTGAACCGCTTGTAGATGTCCGGGTCGGTCATGTTGGCCTGGGCGATGAATTGCGTGGTGGGGTGAATCAATTCCTCCTCCCCCCAGTGGACCGCAATTTCGGCTTCGGATGCTCCCGTGATCTCTTTTGCTGCCATTGAGTCCTCCTTTTTTGGGTGTCGGCAATGCTCTGCGCGTCGCGTGAAACCTACGGCGGGCGGGGTGAGACCGGCCGCCATCTCCTTTACCCATGTTCGGGTTGAAGCCGTCCGCACTGTTTCACGGCCGTTGGGCGGAGTGGAAACTCAGACCTATGCGGTGTGAAGCACCCCACGGCTCAGGATCTCGAACGCCGTGTCGAGCGTCGGCTCCAGGAAATTTTTGCGGGGATCCAGGGTACGCTTGCTTTCCTCCCAGAGAATGAGACCCGAGAACATGCCCCACAGGATCAGGGCCAGCGTGTAGGGCTCCCGTTTCGAGATCGCCCCGCGATTGATTTCGGCGGCAAAGAGAGCGGCCAGGGTCTCGAGCGACTGGCGCGAGAGGTCCGTAATCTGGTCGAGAAGCTCAGGGGAGATATTATCGAGCATCTCGCTGGCCTGGAGGTGGGAGAGGGTGATGAACAGGAGCGGGTCGAGGCGGTAGGCTTCGAAAAGGACGTTCTTGATGGCGGTGGTAATCTCTCCCGGGTGGGCCTCTCTATGCGCCTGCACCCGATGCAATTGCAGGTTCAGGTGCTTCAGCATGCGGATGGAGAGCACCGCATAGAGCTCGTCCTTACTTTTAAAGTAGATGTAGATGGTTCCCGGGCTGAGCTCGGCTTCCCGGGCGATATCTTTGACGGTGGTCCGGGAGAACCCCTTGACCGTGAAAGCCCGTCGCGACGCCGCGATGATCTGCTGTCGCCGTCGCTCTCTCTCCCGCTCGCGTCTTATTTCTATAGCCATACAATTAATGAATTATGTTCATATTGTTGGCTTAAATAAAACAGGTTCACGGCGTTTGTCAAGATAAAAATATTTATTTTTTCCATAATCTATTAAATAATTATTTTTGTTCTTGATTTACCGATTCGTTTGATATAGCCCTCACCCATGTCTACCTAAAACGGGTCTAAACCAGGAATGCGGGTATGAACACCATGTTCAAGAGGTCGGCCACCTCCAGTTCGATGCCTTCCGGCGCCCTATACAGCCTGGTGTTTTTAATCGCCGGATGGGTGTTGCATTACGTCGTTTTCTTCACGGTTTTTTCGGAGGAGATGCCGGTCCACACGAGCTATCTGCAGGCAGGGCTGGGAATAGGGATCTGCTGGGGGGTGGCGACGGGTCGCGGATGGGCCCGGATGCTGTGCCTTTTTTTCAACATCGCAATGATCGCACTCTACGGGCTATGTGCGTGGGTCTTCGCGCAGGTGGGCAACCTCGGACTGGCGGGGGTAAGCGTTCTGATCGTGCTCGCGCTGGCGGCGTGCACTCTGAGCCTGCTGCGCAAGGACACGGTGCTTTACTTCAAGGCCGCCAAATGAAGCATACCGCCGGGGGAACCGGATTTGGGATACGGATGATGGTTTCCGGTTCACGGTTCCCGGTTTAAAGATAGTCGGAGTCGGAGTGAAATAAAAAAGACAGAACACCACCGACTCGGAACTCTGACTCGGAACTCGGCACTAAATAGGGTTTCGGTATTGGTATCGGCATTTCAGTTTCCAGTAAGCAACCCACAGGAACCCACGAGGCCACGCATATGACCCTGCCGCCCAAGACGATCCGCTGCGCCTGCGGGGAAACAGTCAGCATGACGACACGCAAACAGATGTGCGTGGCGTGCGGAAAGTACGTGTTCTACGACGAGGAGGAGCGCCGCCGCCACCGGCGCGGCTTAATTTACATCGCCGCCATGCTGGCGCTCGGCCTGGGCTGTGTGGCCTACTTGTTCATCGAATTGGTGGTGGCCCCCATGTTTCCGGTCCGGTGATGCAGCGCCGCGGCAGCCGGATCCCTCACCCTCCGCGCGCGGCGCCCGATCCTCACCACCCTTTCGTCAGCTGGGCGTAGGCCTGCACTTCCTCCGGGCGGATGTTCTCGCGGGCGAAACCGGCCACATAGCGCGGGATGAACCCGCTCCTCAGGTACCGATTGAAATCCCCGGTGGTTTTGGAGGCGGAAAAGCCCCACTG
>JBFYWX010000302.1:0-3107 GCA_041310825.1 Desulfobacteraceae bacterium
GGTTGAATTACGGCATCGGTGATTCCATCCCGGAAGCGGATGTGGAAAAAATTGCCGCAAGGTTTGCCGAAATCCTCTTTGAGGTCATCACCGGTCCGGCGAAGAGCTCTCTGGCCAGACAACTGATGATGACCGATGATCTGAATTTTCCGGGCAAAATCGACGAATATTCGTTTTCGGGGGGCGTGGCCGAGCTCATGTATGGAGGAAACGGCGTCTACGACGACATGGGCCCGGTTCTGGCCAAGAAAATCAATCTGCTGACTCCCCGGTTGGCCGCTCCGGTGATCGAGCCGGCCAATAAAATCAGGGCCACGGTCATCGGCGCGGGGGCCTATTCCCTATCCATCTCCGGTTGTTCCGGCTTCATGGATGAGAACCTCCGCTTTCCCATCCGAAACGTGCCCGTCGTTCGGGTGGATGTCGACCGGTCCCGGTTGAGCGTCGAACACGTGGTATCCCAAATCAGCGTCTCGTTTCAGAGGTTTGATCTGATCGAAGGGGAGGATATCGCCGCACTGTATTTCAAGGATACATTCAGGGCTTCCTATCCCGAGCTGGAATTGCTGGCCCGATCCGTCGAAGCCGCTCTTCCCAACTCGATTGCTCGGAAACTACCGATCATCCTGGTTTTTGAAAAAGACATCGCCTGCGGCGCGGGAAACGTCATTCGCCGGGAAACGAGCCTGAAAACGAACCTGTTAGCGCTCGATGAGCTGATCCTCAAAGAAGGCGACTGGATCGATATTGGCGAACCCCTGGTTGCCGGCCAGGTATTTCCCGTCACGGTAAAGTCCCTTGTTTTCCATGGGAATTAACACATGGTGCTGAAACCCGCAAAACCTCCGAGGGCGCCGGGCTACGAGGCGCCGGCGGTTCAGAAGGCGTTTGAGCTGCTTGGAATGGTCGCCGATTCCGCGGAGGGGTTGGGAATCAGCGAGCTTTCCAGCGCACTGGGCTACAGCAAGGGGACCATTCACGGTATCGTGCAGGCATTGCTCAAGGCCGGGGTGCTGGATCAGGGCCCTCAGCGTAAAAAGCTGTTTCTCGGCCCCACCATCGTGGAGCTGGCCTTTAAAAGCCGCAGCTATCAGCGAACCATCCGGCAGGCTCAGCCCCTGCTGGATCAGCTGCGCGACCGGGTCGGCCAAACCGTGTTTCTCGGCATGTTGAGCCGGTCCCGGGTGATGATCATCGCTGCGGCCGAAGCTTCAAACCCGCTGAAAATATCGTCGCCGCCGGGAACTTCCCTGCCGGTTCTTGCTGGAGCGTTGGGAAAGGTGTTTCTGGCTCAGCTCGACGATGAAGAGGCGCTCCAGCTGATCCGCAGTTACGGGCTGGCGCGCTATACCCAAAAGTCCATTACCGACGGGCAGGCCTATCTTCAGGAGCTTGCCCGGGTCCGCCGGGACGGATACGCCATGGACGATGAAGAGTACCTGCCCGGGGTTCGCGCCGTGGCCCTCAATCTCGGGCATCATCGCGGGCTTTCCCTGGCCCTGTGGGCCGTGGGGTTCGCCGGGTCCATGGACCGTCAACACATGCCCGGAATCGTCCGGGAGGTCCTGGAAACCGCTGAAAAGCTGAAGGCCTCGCTCCACAATGAACACTGAGAGATCACTTTCCATGGCCAAGGTACTCATCGTATATCCCGAAAAATGCAATGGCTGCAGAAAATGTGAGATGGTATGCTCGGTGAAACACCAGGGCATCAGCAACCCGGCGCTCTCCCGCATCCGGGTGATCCAATGGGAGAAGGAAGATTTCTATCTTCCCATGCACTGCCAGCACTGCCAGAATCCACCCTGCATGGCGGTATGTCCCAGGGACGCCATCTGCAGGGACGAAGAGCTGAACCGCGTGCATGTCGACTACGGCCTATGCATCAGCTGCAAGATGTGCGTTTCGGCCTGTCCCTTCGGCGTCATGCAATTCAACGAAGAGCGCGGGCAGACTTTCAAATGCGACCTTTGCGATGGAGATCCTCAGTGCGTCCGGTTCTGCGAGCCAAAAGCCATCGACTATGTCGACACCGTTAAAATGGAAATGGAACGTATGCGAGCAGCTGCGCTGCGATGTGCGGCACCCAAGCGCCGGCGCGTAGCGTAGATGGAAGCCAAATGTCTTTTTTCAAAGTGAACGAGAAGTGCAACGGTTGCCTGGCCTGCGTCCAGAATTGTCCGAACCGGGCCCTCGATTACCGGGACCAGGCCGGTAAACGCGCCCTGCTGCATAACATGGGCTTGTGCGCCCGGTGCGGACAGTGCTGGCGGGTTTGCCCCCAACAGGCCGTGGAATTCAGGCATCTGCTGGAATCGCCATGGCAGGAGGTGGTGGCCCTGGATCTGATCCCGTGCAGGGTGTGCGGAGAGCCCGTGTATACGCCCGATTACGGGGAAAAGGTCTCGCAAAAACTCCGGGTGCCGGCAGAAGACCTCTGCCCGGCGCATCGCCGGGAAAAGAGCCTGAGTGTCTGGTCTCGGATCCGACCGGCGAGCCCGCCTTCTCCAGGAGGTGCGAAATGATCGTAGGAAATCTCAAGCCGATGGAGGAGCTCGCCGCTTCGGTAGCCGGGCTCAAGAACGTTCTGGTGGTGGGATGCGGCTCCTGTGTCACGGTCTGCCTTTCCGGGGGAGACCGGGAGGCCCGGCAGCTTGCCGACGAACTGTCCTTGCCCCTCTATTACCCCGATGCCCCGCCACCTGCCTTCACCGTGAACGGCATCGTGCGCCAGTGCGAAAAAGACCTTGTGAAAACCTATCTGACGCTGCCGCCGGAAACCGACGCGGTCCTCTCCCTGGCATGCGGCGCCGGCGTCCAGACCATGGCCGACGTCTTCGCACCGCTTCCTGTTTTTCCCGCATTGAACACCACGTTTTTAGGCGCCCTGGACGAACCGGGCATCTGGCGGGAGAAGTGCCATGGCTGCGGTGACTGCATGCTCTCCTTTACGGGCAGCATCTGCCCCGTGGCCCGCTGCGCCAAGAGCCTCTTCAACGGCCCCTGCGGAGGCTCCCAGGGCGGCCGATGCGAAGTGGATCCGGAGACTCCCTGCGCCTGGGCCTTGATCTATTACCGGCTCAAAAGCCAGAACCGGCTCGATTTTC
>JBFYWX010000315.1:0-4216 GCA_041310825.1 Desulfobacteraceae bacterium
ACCGCAAGCAGGCGGCTCGCTTTCTCTCTGATTGGATCGCCCGGGCCCGGGTCTCCGGAATCACCATGCTCAAGAAATTCGCCAAAACCTTGCAGGCCCATTTTGACGGCATCTTGGCCTATTACACGTACCCGATCTCAACTGGTCCGCTGGAAGGCACCAACAATAAAATCAAAACCATGAAACGACAAGCTTACGGGTACCGCGATACAGAATTCTTCATGCTGAAAATACTTGGACTTCACCTCACAAAGTACGCTTTAGTCGGATGAACCTCAAAATCCGGTTCCGGACCCATTAGGAGGTTTTCAATGCCCCGCCCGCTGCTTGAAGAGGCCTATTCCTTCGACGACCTGCTGCTGATGCCCTGCTACTCCGACGTCCTGCCCAAAGACGTCACGGTCAACACCCGTCTGACGCGCAATATCCAGTTGAGCATCCCCATTGTCAGCGCGGCCATGGACACCGTCACCGAGGCCGACGCGGCCATCAGCATGGCCCGTGAGGGGGGGTTGGGATTCATTCACCGCAACCTGGACATCCAGGCCCAGGCGATGGAAGTCGACAAGGTCAAGAAGTCCGAGAGCGGGATGATCGTCGATCCGGTCACCATCCACCCGGATCAGAAGGTGGCCGAGGTGCTCAAGCTCATGGAGCAGTACCGGATTTCGGGGGTGCCGGTCGTCAAAGGCGACCGCCTGGTGGGGATTGTCACCAACCGCGACCTGCGTTTCGAGACCGACATGGAGAAGCTCGTCGCGGAGGTCATGACCAAGGACAACCTGGTCACCGTGACCGAGGGCATCGGCCTGGAGGATTCCAAGAAACTGCTCCACCAGCATCGGATCGAGAAACTGCTGGTGGTGGACAAGCGCGGCCGTCTCACCGGGTTGATCACGATCAAAGACATCGAAAAGATCAAAAAATACCCCAATGCCTGCAAGGACGGCTTCGGCCGGTTGCGGGTCGGGGCGGCGGTGGGCGTCGGGTCGGACATGGAGGCGCGTGCCGAGGCGCTGCTCAGGGCCGGAGCGGACATCCTCCTGATCGACACCTCCCACGGCCACTCCAAAAACGTAATCGACGCGGTCCGGCGCCTCAAATCCGTTTTCAAGGATATCGAAGTCATTGCGGGCAACGTGGCCACGGCCGACGGGACCGAGGACCTCGTCAAAGCCGGGGTGGACGGGGTCAAGATCGGCATCGGGCCGGGCTCCATCTGCACCACCCGGGTCGTGGCCGGCGTGGGGGTGCCGCAGCTCACGGCCATCATGAACTGCCGCCCGGTCGCGGAGAAGACCGGGGTGCCGCTGATCGCCGACGGCGGGATCCGGTTTTCGGGCGACCTCACCAAGGCCATCGGGGCCGGGGCCGACTGCGTGATGATCGGCGGGCTCTTCGCCGGCACCGAGGAGAGCCCCGGCGAGCTCATCCTCTACCAGGGCCGCAGCTACAAGGTCTACCGCGGCATGGGGTCCATCGAGGCCATGAAGAAAGGCAGCAAGGACCGTTACTACCAGGGCGATGAGACCGAGGGGGACAAGCTCGTGCCCGAGGGGATCGTCGGCCGGGTTCCCTACCGCGGCTCCCTGCAGGCCAACATCTTTCAGTTGGTGGGCGGGTTGAAAGCCGGGATGGGCTACTGCGGGTGCCGCACCCTCGATGAGCTGCGGACAACGGCCCGGTTCATCAAGATCTCCGCGGCCGGGATCCGGGAGTCCCACGTGCACGACGTCATCATCACCAAGGAGGCCCCGAACTACCGATTGGAATGAACCCGCTTCCTTTTGCTTTACATTCATACCGATCCCTGAGAGAGTTTTTTTTAGAGACGAACCCCTCCCCGGAATTGCCGTTGTTCCGTCAAGGATACTCATGGCCGACTTCGTTCATCTGCACGTCCACACCCAGTATAGTCTGCTGGACGGCGCCATCCGCATCGACGACCTGCTGCGGCGCACGCGCGAGTACGGGATGCCGGCGGTCGCGACCACGGACCACGGGACCCTCTTCGGGGCCGTGGAGTTTTACGAGAAGGCCCACCAGGCCGGGATCCACCCGGTGATCGGCTGCGAGATGTACATCGCCGCGCGCAGCCGCTTCGACAAGAGTGCAGCCGACAGCCGGGAGCTCTGCCACCTCATCCTGCTCGCCGAGACCCAGGAGGGCTATCGCAATCTCTGCCGACTGGCCACCGCCGCCCAGCTCGAGGGGTTTTATTACAAGCCGCGCATCGACCGGGAGCTCTTGAAAGAGTGCTCGCAGGGTCTGATCGCGCTCTCGGCCTGCCTGCACGGGGAGATCCCGCGCCGAATCCTGGAGGGTCGCATGGAGCTGGCCGACCAGGCCGCCCGCAATTATCTCGCGATGTTCGGGGAGAACCGGTTTTTTCTCGAAATCCAGAACAACGGTATCGCCGAGCAGGAGCGCGTGAACCAGGCCCTGATCGAGATGAGCCGCCGCCTATCCATCCCGCTCGTCGCCAGCAACGACTGCCACTACCTTTCCCGCGAGGACGTGCGCGCCCACGATGTCCTGCTCTGCATCCAGACCGGCAAGACCGTCCACGACTCCGAGCGGATGAAGTTCCGCACCGATCAGCTCTATTTCAAGTCGGGATCGGAGATGGCGGCCTATTTCAAAGAGACCCCGGAGGCGCTCTCCCAGACGGCGGCGATCGCCGAACGCTGCCGCTTGGAGTTCGACTTCAAGACCTACCACTTCCCCAAGTTCGACACCCGGGGCGGGGAGAGCGTGGAGGCCCATTTCGAAGAGAAGACCCGCACGGGCTTCGATCGGATCATGGCCCGGGTGCGGGCCAAGAACCCGCAGGCCGACGAGGCGCTCTACCGGCAACGGCTGGACTACGAGATCGGGGTCATCAAGGAGATGGGGTTTCCCAGCTATTTTCTGATCGTCGCCGATTTCATCCGCCACGCCAAGCAGAGCGGGATCCCGGTGGGGCCGGGGCGGGGGTCGGCGGCCGGAAGCCTCGTGGCCTACAGCCTGGGGATCACCGATCTCGATCCGATCGCCCACGGCCTGATCTTCGAGCGCTTCCTGAACCCCGCCCGCAAGAGCATGCCGGACATCGACGTGGACTTCTGCATCGACGGCCGCGAGGAGGTCTACAAGTACGTCGTCGACCGCTACGGCGGGGGGGACTACGTCGCCCAAATCATCACCTTCGGCAAGCTCAAGACCCGGGCGGTGATCCGGGACGTGGGGCGGGCGCTGAACATCCCTCTGGCCGAGGTGGACGCGGTCGCCAAGATGGTCCCCGATGTGCTCAACATCACCCTCGACGAGGCACTGGAGCAGGAGCCGCGGCTGCGGGAGCTGGTCGCGCAAAAGCCGGAAATGGCGGACCTGGTCCAGATCTGCCGGGTGCTGGAGGGGCTGCCGCGCCACGCCTCCACCCATGCCGCCGGCGTGGTGATCTCGGACCGGCCGCTGATCGAGTACCTGCCGCTCTTCCGCGGGAAGAAGGGCGAGGTGATCACTCAGTTCGACATGAAGATCGTCGAGAAGATCGGGCTGGTCAAGTTTGATTTCCTGGGCTTGCGCAATCTGACGGTCATCGCCGGCGCCCTCGAGCTGATCAAACGCCAGGGCAAGACCCCCCCCGACCTCGACAACCTCGATCTCGACGACGAGGCCACCTATCGCCTGCTCTCCTCCGCGGACACGACCGGGGTCTTCCAGCTGGAGAGCTCGGGCATGAAAGACCTGTTGGTGCGGCTCAAGCCCGGCTGCTTCGAGGACGTGGTGGCCCTGGTGGCCCTTTACCGCCCCGGCCCCATGGAGAGCGGGATGATCACCGATTACGTCGCCCGCAAGCATGGCCGCCGCGCCGTCGAGTATCTGGTTCCCGAGCTCGAGCCGATCCTCAAGGAGACCTACGGGGTGATCGTCTATCAGGAGCAGGTGATGAAAATCGCCGGCGCCCTGGCGAGCTACTCCATGGCCGAGGCCGACGACCTGCGCAAGGCCATGGGGAAGAAGATTACCGAGATCATGGCCGCCCACCGCGAGCGGTTCTGTAAAGGGGCGGCGGCCGGCGGCATCGACCCCGCCAAGGCGGCCAGCATCTTCGATCTCATGGAAAAGTTCGGCGGCTACGGCTTCAACAAGTCCCACAGCGCCGCCTATGCCCTCATCGCCTACCAGACCGGCTATTTGAAGGCCCACTTCCCGGTGGAGTTCCTGGCGGCGC
>JBFYWX010000327.1:0-4857 GCA_041310825.1 Desulfobacteraceae bacterium
CCAGGTTGATCACCATGAGCACCCCGAACTGAACCGGGTCGACCCCCATCTGGGGGGTGAGCGCCGCCAGCACGGGAACGAGCAGGATCAGGGCGGCGGTGGTCTCCATGACGCACCCGACGACGAGCAGCCCCGCCATGACCAGGAGGAGGAGCCCCCAGGGCGGCAGGGAGAGCGCGGCGACCAGGCTCCCCAGCAACTGGCTGGTCTGCTGCATGGCGACCAGCCAGGTGAAGACCTTGGCCATGGCGATGATGAAAAGAATCGTGGCGGCCGTGATCTGCGAGCGCACGATGAGCCCGGGCAGCTGGCGCCACTTCAACTCGCGGTTGAAGACCATGCTCACGAAAAGCGCGTAGAAGACCGCCAGGGCCGCCGCCTCCGTGACCGTGACGATGCCCGAGAGAATCCCGCCCAGCACGATCACGGGCGCCCCGAGGGCCCAGACCGCCTCCTTCAAGGACCGCCACAGACGGCTCAGCGTGAAGGACTCCCGCACGCCGTAGCCGCGGCGCCAGGAGATCCACATGGCCACCAGCATGAAGTTAAGACCGAAGAGGATGCCCACCATCATGCCCCCGGCGAAGAGCTTCGCGATCGACACGTTGGTCAGGAACCCGAAGATCACCATGGGGATGGAGGGCGGGATGATGACCCCGATGGCGCCTCCGGCCGCCACCACCGCGGCGGCGAAGCCCGCGGGGTAGCCCTGGCGGATCATGGCCGGGATGACGATGGCGCCGATGGCGGCCGTGTCCGCCGCGGCGGAGCCGGAAATGCCGGCGAAGAACATGGAGGCGACGATACAGGCGCAGGCGAGCCCCCCGGGCACCCAGCCGACCAGGCTGTCCGAGAAATCGATCAGCTGCCGGGAGATGCCCCCGGTCTCCATGACCGCCCCGGCCAGCATGAAAAGCGGGACGGCCAGGAGGTCGAAGGAGTCCACCCCCGCGAAGAGGAGTTGGATGATGGTCTGACCGAGCGCATGGATCGGCACCGTGGCCGGAAAGACGCCGGGGGTCAGCATCAGGCCGATGGCGGGCAGCCCGATGGAGAGCGCGATGGGCAACCCGAAGGCGATCAGCAAAAACAGCAGTCCGAAGAGCAGCCCGACGATCATGGCGGTTTCCGCCCGAGGGTTTGCGTGAGATCGGCGAGGACGTGCACGACCAGGACCATGGCCGACACCGGGATCACCGCAAAGGGGATCGACATGGGGATCAAGAGGGCCGAGGAGGTGTGCTCCCAGGCCTTGAGGGTGTAAGCCGCCCCGAACCAGGCGATAACGCCGAACAGACCCAGGGTGAGGGACTGCAGCGCGATCGTAATCCCGCGCTGGATGCCCGGCCCCAGGCGGTGACCGATCCCCTTCAGACTGATGAAACTGGCCCGTTTGTAGGCGGCCGTCCCCCCCAGAAAAGTGATCGCCACCAGCAGGTGGCGGCTGACCTCCTCCGACCAGCCCAGGGAGGCGCCGGCATAGCGGAAGACCACCTGGGCGAAGAGGATGAGGCAGATCGAAGCCCCGATCAGCAGCAGCAGTTTTTCCACCGCCCGGTTGATGCCCTGACTGGCTGTCTGCAGCAGCGTCATCCGCTTTTCCTGGATACGGGCCGGCGCGCACGGACATCGGCCGGCGCGTGAGTACTCCCCTGCACCGGCTGGTACCGGAGGCCTCAGAGGTCTGTGGTTCGAGGGCGACAATAAAAAAACGGAGGGGGTCCGCCGCCGGCCCCCCTCCGCCAGGGGTGGTGTGCGCCTATTTCACCAGTGCCTGGATCTGCTCGATCAGCTGGCGCGTGTCGCCGGAATTGGTCTCGATGACCGGGGTCGTGACCTTGCGGAAGGCCGCGAAATCGGGATTTTCCTCGACCTGCATCCCGGCCGCCTTGAGCTCACCCAACTGCTTGGCCTCGTTGTCCCGGATGAAGGCCCGGCCCTTGAGGGATGCCGTGCGCGCGGCCGCCGTGATGACCGTGCGCTCCGCAGCGGGCAGCGCATCCATGAAGGACTTGTTGGCCACGAACACCAGGGCCGAATAAACGTGCCGGGTGAGGGTCAGGTACTTCTGGCCGGCCTCCACCAGCTTGGCGGCGTGAATCACCGCGATCGGATTCTCCTGACCGTCGATGACCCCCTGCTGGAGTTGAGTGAAAATGGGCCAGGCCATAGGGGTCGGGTTCGAGCCGATGGCGCGCCAGATGGCAAGATGGGTGGGCGCCTCCATCGTGCGGATCTTGAGGGCCTTGAGGTCCTCGGGGGTCTTCACCGGCCGCTTGGAATTGGTCACGTTGCGGAAGCCGTTGTCCAGAAAATGCAGTTTGACGAAGCCGGCTTTCTCGAACCGTTTGCCCAGATCCGCTCCGATCGGGCCGTCGAGGGCCTTGTCGGCCGCTTCGTAGGATGGAAACAGGAACGGCATCTCGAGCGCCTTGATCTCGGGCACGAAGGCCTCGATGGGGCCGGTGGTGCAAACCGACATCTGGGTGGTACCGAGCTGGATCTGCTGCAGCACCTGGGTTTCACTGCCCAGGGCCGCGGAATGGTGGACCACCACGGTGTATTTACCGGGCAGGGCCTTTTCCACTTCTGCCTTGAACCACTCCGCCGCCTTGGTGTGAACGAACGCCGGGTTGGTGACGGTGGCGATGTTGATCGTGGTCTGGGCCGACGCCACGGCGGCAAAGCCCGCCAGGCACGCCAGGGTTGTTAAGAGCATCGTACGGGAACGCATAAACCACCTCCTGTGTTATAATCGGATGGCCGGGTCCAAACCCCCTCCCAGCAACGGATTTCTTCCACGTAATCGAAATGCATGCGTGTGTCAACTCGGATCGTGGCCGGGCGACGGGTTCATGCCTGTTGCCGGCAATGGGTCTCGCGGGTGAAGAAGATCAGGACCCAGGACACCAGCATCCAGCCCATGATGAGCGCAAACCCGGCCCGGTAGGCCTCGAGGCTGTAGATGCGCACCCCCGCGTGCGTGAGCCCCTGCCAGTGGCGGTCCAACACCCAGCCGATCGCCGGCTGCAGAAGGGTCGGCCCCAGCATGATGCCCATGTTGATCACCCCGGAGATCGTGCCGGCCAGCCGCAGAGGGGCCGACTCCTTGAGGAGCGGCCAGCAGATGTTGAAGCTGGCCGAGAACAAACCGGTCACCCCCATCAGGGTCGCCAGCCCCCAGAGGGACATCCCGGGGGCGAACAGGATGCACGCCCATCCGGCCGCGGCCAGGCCATGGCCGGCGATCATCGGCGCCTTGCGCCGGCCGATGCGATCCGAGAGCCGCCCGACGAAGGGGCTCCCCAGAGCCCAGCAGACCATCATCCCCGAGGTGAGGAAGGCCGCCTGGGCCGCCGACAGCCCGTAGTGGGTGGTCAGGAAAGGAACACCCCACAGGCCGCAGAACGAGAGCATGGCCCCCACGATCCCGGCCGGGATGAAGCACAGGAGCCAGGTGTTGCGATAGTGAAACACCTCTTTGAGGTTGGCGAGAGGGGTGCAGCGCCCGGCGGCGCCCGGCAGGACCGCGGCGGCATAGCTCGCATACCCGCGCTCGCTCGGATCGTCGCGCACCCGCATCCAGATGATCAGTGCCAAGAGCCCGGTGAGCGCGGCCGCCCCCAGCATCACCGGCCGCCAGCCGGCCCCATCGACCAGGAGCCGCAGCGGCACCCCCGCGCTCACCGCACCGCCGATGCCGGCCACGAGCAGGATCCCGGAGACCATGGAATAATAACCGGCCGGAAACCAGTGCGCCGCCAGTTTAAGGCAGGTGACGAAAGAGACCGACACTCCGGCGCCGATCAAAAACCGCCCGGCGGAGGCCCAGGTTAGGCTCGGTGCCAGACCGAACATCACCGCCCCGGCGGCGGCCGCCAGCGCACCGCCGGCGAGCAGCCGGCGCGGCCCCCAGGTGTCGGCCAGGATCCCGGTCGGCACCTGCAGGAGCCAGTAGCTGTAAAAATAGAAGGCCGAGAGGTTGCCGAGGGCGGCGGCGCCGATGCCGAAATCCTGCATCAACTCCCGGGTCATGACCGCCGGGGCCAGGCGGTGAAAAAATGCGATCAGGTAGAAAACCGCCCCGAGGCTCCAGATGAACCAGGAGAGCCCCACGGGCGGATGACGCCGCGGGCGCTCGTCGATTGCGTACGATCGCCCCCGAGGGGGAACGCCGCCGCCGGAAGTCGTTTTCACGGTGAATCGGCAGTGACGGTCGGGGGACGGGAATCGGGACGGACCGGGGGGTGCGGCGGCAAGCATATCGTGAAGGTGGCACCTTGGCCCGGACGGCTCGCAACGCGAATCTCGCCCTGGTGCTGGTCGACGATGCGCTTGGTCATCATCAGGCCGATGCCGGTGCCCTCGGTGCCCTTGGTACTGAAGATCCCTTGGAACAGCCGCCCGCGGACATCCTCGTCCATGCCGCCGCCGGAGTCGGACACCTCGTATTCCACTCCTCCGCCCGCGACCAGCCGCGAGCGGACGACGACGCGCCGGGGGCTTTCGCCCTCTGCCGGGCGACGGCAGGCGCCGATGGCGTTGCTGACGAGGTTCAGCAGGCAGCAGTGGATGGCGCCGGGATCGAATACGACCGGCCCCAAGTGGAGGTCCAGCTCCGCGGTCAGGTCGACCTTCTGCTCGCGGGCCCGGCTCTCCATCAAGCGCACCACCTCGTCCGCGGGGCGGTTGGGATCGCCGGACTCCAGGGCGAGCGAGGCGTACTTGCCGAAGTTGAGCATGTCGAGAGAGAGGTTCTTGATCTTTTCGACGTTCTCGGAGACCATGCGCCAGCCTTGGTGCTTGTATTCCTTCTCGTCTTGATCGACACCCTTCCCCAAAACGAAAATGCCGCCC
>JBFYWX010000331.1:0-3798 GCA_041310825.1 Desulfobacteraceae bacterium
TGTTGAACCAGGCCCGGTTGAACAGCCAGATGAAGAGCCCCTGGGCGTAGTTGACCTGGGTGAAGAACTTGGCGTCCTCGAACTTCTTGGTCAGGCTGCAGACGATCAGGGTGTGGTCCAGACCGTCGATCACCCCCTGCTTCAAAGCCATGGGCACGTCCGGCCAGGGCATGACCACCGGGTTGACGCCCCAGGCGTTATAAGTGAGCCGGTTGACCTCGGCCTCGGCGATCCTGATTTTGACCTTCTTCAAATCGTCGATCGTCTTGACCGGTGTTTTGGTGTTCCAGCCGTAGTTGCCGTAGCCGGTGATGTCCAGCGCCATGATGCCCTGGTGCTCCATGGCGTTCAGGAAATGGTTGAAGAGCTTTTTGTTGGCAACGAACTTGTCCAATTTGTCGAAGGAGTCGATCAGGAAAGGCAGGTTGACCAGACCGAAGCGGGGACCGAGGTTGGTGGAAGCCACCGAGCTGACCGCCATGCCCTGGATGGCGCCCATCTTCAGCTGATTGAGCACTTCCACCTCGCCGCCCAGCATCGAAAAGGGCCGGAAGTCAATGTAGATCTGGCCCTTGGTGCGCTTCCAGAGCTCATCGCGGATGGCAAAACCGGCGAACACACCCTTGAGGCCGGGGGTGGAGACGTTGGAAACGACGGCCTTGTATTTGGCCCCGGAGGGATCGAAGGCCGGCTTCCAGGCATCGAGAGGGGATTTCTGCTGGGCCGTTACCGAACCTGCCGAAAACGAAACAAGCACCAGAGCTGCCAGGACAAAGAACCATGCCTTCTTCATCTTCATCGCCGCCTCCTTGTTCAGGGTTTATGCATCTACTAAACCTCGTTCATTAATCGAAACTGGTTTCATAGCTATAAATCAGCTGTGCCACACTTTGTCAAGCAAAAAAGGTGCTCGGAAAAAATCGAGGCCAGATTTTTAGAGAGGAGTCAATCCGCCCCGCCCGTCCAATAACGATCGGGATCGAACCGGGAGATCATATCGAGCTCCGTCGCCAACGGCAACGGTGTCCGAACGATGGAAGAGGATGTTTTAAGCGGCCACCCAGTGTTGGCGCGGACCTCTTCCAGGCCAACCCCGGGGTGCAACGATGCCAGGGTCATCTCGCGCGAGGCCGGGTCGAAACGGAACACGCCCAAGGTGGTGATGACGCTGGCCGGGCCGCCCCGGGGGAGCCCCACCCGCTCGCGCCAGCCGGGCCCCTCCCCGTATCCCGGGGAGGTGATGTAATCCACCTTCGGCACAAACCGCCGTTTCTCGTGGGCCATGATGATGATATGCCGCTTGGCGAGGCAGGCGAGGTCGCACGCGCCCCCGCTGCCCGGCAGGCGGGTTGCGACCCCGTCCGGCCCGCCGACATATCTCGTGTTGAGGTTGCCGAATCGGTCGACCTGAGCCCCGCCGATAAAGCTCACGTCCACATAACCGCTTTGGAGCAGCCCCATGGCATCGGCGGTGTCGGCCAGCCAAGCGGCCCGGCAGAGGTTCGGCAAATCCCCCATCGTCAGGATGGGCCGGGGGGCGAGCTCCGACCGCACCACCCCCAGCTCGTACACCCCCACGGCGCGGGGCGCGTGGGTCGCCTTGGCCAAAAGAAAGCCGAGCAGCGGCAGCCGCATGCCGACGAAGACGACCTCCCCGTCGGCAACCTCGCGCGCCGCCGCGCAGATCATTAATTCTGAGGCGGTGTAATCAGGCATGAGGTCTTATTAAAGTTCTCATAATTGTCCGGACACTCCCCCAAAATCCCTCCTGACCTCCCTTTTCCAAAGGGAGGCAACACCCCTTTTTACCAATTTACCAAAAAGGGGCAAAGGGAGGTTTTCCGGACCATGTCGGCTCAATTTCGAGACGATTAATAGCTCTTTTTAATACCCATAATCCACCGGTTCGGACAACACGTGCTGCGTCAACCGCAGCGCCTGCATGCGCTCCGGCCCCAGAAGCCTCAGGTAGTCCTCGGGCCGCGCGACAACGTCCACCCAGCGCTGCCGCCAACGGATGAAGTCCTCCGCCGACCGGCTGCATTCACGGTAGTCGAGAAAAGCCTGGTGATCGCGATTGTAGTAGCCCGGCACCGGGGAAGGATAGGCCCCCCAGGAGATGTGGCACACGGCACGCACCCTCAACCCGGGAACGATTATGCGGTTGGGGTCGCGGGTGATGAGTTCCGTGGGGACGACCTCTTCGGCCGTGAGAATCACATCCCGGCTGGCGAGACAGGCATCGCGCATCACGCCCAGGCTGCCCCAAGCGTGGGAGTTGCCGAACTCGTCGGCCCGCTGGACATGGACGAGGGCGACATCCGGGGTAATGGCCGCCACGGCCGCCAGCGGTGCCCCGGTGAAGGGGCAGGTGATCACTCGGAGTCCGGGGTTGGTGGCAAACAGGCCGCTGCCCAGGGCGGTGCGCGCGGGCATGAAGGGCACGCCCATCGCCCCGGCCTTGAGCCCCATGGCGATCGTGAGGTTGGAGTGGTCCTCGACGGCGATGGCGCCCGCTTCGACCGCACGCCGGAAGTTGTAGCCCGAGCCGGTGATCACGTTCCCGACCCAGGCCGCCTGGACCCGGCGCACACAGCCGGCCCCGATCAATTGGTCGAAGAGAATGTCGGAGATCGGCCCGATGAGGGTCAGATTCCGCTTGCCCTGGCGCATGATCTCGCGGCCGGCGGCAAAGGGGATCATCGTCTCCAGGCACAGCCCCGCGGCCACGCTGCTGCCCTCCGGCACAAACCGCTCGATGGCGTCGGAAAGCGAAATCAGCTTGGATGGGCTCACGGCATCTCCCGGCGGTTGAGGCCCCGTGGTGCTTCTGCGCTCTAACCATAGCACCCGCCGCGGCAGCGCGTCAATGCACGCCGCAGGCTGCCCGGCGCAGGCCGGCGCGCAGGGCCCCCGCACGAACCTCTCATGATCGCAGGATTCGGTGCAGATCGATGCCGTATTTTCGAATCCGGCTCCAAACGGTGCCGCGGGTGATGCCGAGGCGTCTCGCCGCCTGGGTTTGATTGCCTTGCGTCTGCCGCAGGGCGTCGATGAGTTCTTTTTTTTCCACCGTGTCGGCCGCCGCAGAGTGGCTCAGCTCCCTCTCCTCACCCGGCGGAGGTTGCAGCGGCAGATGGTCGAGGTCGATCAAGCCGGTTTCCGCGACGACGAAGGCATATTCCAGCGCGCTCTTCAGCTCCCGCACGTTTCCCGGCCAGGCATACTGCATGAAGCGTCGCAATGCGGCCGGTGTCAGCCCGGTAATCCGATGCTTGCCGGTGAGGCGCTGCAGGCGTTGGATGAAGGCACTGACCAGCAGGGGGATGTCTTCCGCGCGCGCGCAGAGGCGGCTAATTTTTCCCGTACTCGCCAACCTGTAGCACCATGTCTTCCGCGCGCGCGCAGAGGCGGCGCATCGCACAGCTTGGCCCAGCGCATGTAGGCCATGTCTTCCGCGCGCGCGCAGAGGCGGCAGATAGATGGGAATCACATTGATGCGGAAGAAGAGATCCTCGCGGAACTGCTTCTGGGCAATCAGCTGCGGGAGGTTTTTGTTGGTGGCGGAGATGATGCGCACATCGACGCGGATGGGGTGGTGATCGCCGACGCGCTCGAATTGCCCCGTTTCCAGAACCCTCAAGAGCTTCACCTGGATGGAGAACGGAATGTCGCCGATTTCATCCAGAAAAAGATCCCCGCCGTGGGCCGCTTCGAAGCGCCCCATGCGGTGGCGAAAGGCGCCGGTAAAGGCGCCTTTGACATGGCCGAACAATTCGCTTTCGAGCAGGGCGGCAT
>JBFYWX010000359.1:0-8454 GCA_041310825.1 Desulfobacteraceae bacterium
GATGTCGATCGCAAACTCCTCGGCGATCCGATCGATCACCCGGAATCCGATGTTGTGCCGCGTGGCACTGTACTGCGCGCCCGGGTTGCCGAGCCCGACCACCAGCCACCGCCGGCCGCCCGAAGCGTCTGAATCCAGATCCATGCCGCGTCCCACACCCGCAGGCGATCAGTCGGCGGCTTTTTCGGTCTCCGCCGGTTTTTCGGCCGCCGCGCCCTCCACGGCCACGGCCGCGGCCTCCGCCGGGGTCGCCTCCGCCTTCTGGCTGACGACGGTCAGCACCGTGTAGTTATCGCCCGGCACCAGCTCCACGCCGGACGGCAACGCGATGTCGTTCACGTGCAGGGTGTCGCCCACCCCCAACTCCGTCACGTCGACCTCGAGCTGGTCGGGGATCGCGCGCGGCAGGCAGAGCACCTCGATCTCGCGTTCGATGATCTGGAGCATGCCGCCGAACTCCTCGCCCTTGGCCTTGCCCTTCATCACCACGGGCACCATGACCCGCAGCTTGCGATCCATGGCGATCTCGTAAAAATCAACGTGCAGAAACTGCCCGTTCACCGGGTGGCGCTGAAGCTCCTTGATGATGGCGGTTTTGGCCGGGCCGGCCCCGTTTTGCAGGGTGAGGGAGACGATCGTCCGGCGCACGTTGCCCTTCTGCACGGCACGCTCGAAATCGCGGCCGTTGACGGTCAGCGTGATCGGCGCGCTGACGGGTCCGTAGAGCACGGCGGGAATCAGCCCCTGCTGTCTGAGGCGGCGCGCAGGGCCGTTGCCGGTCGTGGTTCGAATGGTGGCGTTCAACTCAAGCTGTTCCAAAGGAAAACCCTCCTTGACGTTTAATGATCGGACCGGCTCCCAAGCGCCATTACACAAAAAGCGAGGTAACCGAATCGCCGTGGTAGCTTCGAATGATGGCCTCGCCCACCAGGTCGGCGATCGTCAGCACGTAGATCTTCTTGCACGATTCGGCCTGGGATTTCAAGGGAATGGTGTCGGTGACGACGACACTTTTCAGCGCCGAGCCCTGGATGCGGTCCACCGCCGGGCCGGAGAGCACCGGGTGGGCGCAACACGCATGAATTTCCCGCGCCCCTTCGCGCGAGAGCGCCTGGGCCGCCTCCACGAGGGTCCCGGCCGTGTCCACCATGTCATCCAGGATCACCGCCACTTTGTCCCGCACGTTGCCGATGACGGCCATGGCCTTGGCCTGGTTCGGTGCTGAGCGACGCTTGTCGATGATCGCCAGATCCGCGTCCAGACGCTTGGCAAAGGCCCGGGCGCGCTCCACGCCGCCCGCATCCGGCGACACGATGGCCAGGTCGTGGTCGAAGTTGGCACGGATGTACTTGATCAGTACCGGGGCGGCGAACAAATTGTCGACCGGGATATTGAAGAAGCCCTGGATCTGCCCCGCGTGCAGGTCGATGGTAATGACCCGGTTGGCCCCGGCCACGGTCAGCATGTCGGCCACCAGTTTGGCGCTGATCGGCACCCGCGGGGCGACCTTCTTGTCCTGGCGGGCGTAGCCGTAGTAGGGGATCACGGCCGTGATGCGACGCGCCGAGGAGCGCTTGAGGGCATCGATCATCAAGAGCAGCTCCACCAGGTTGTCGTTGACCGGCCGGCAGGTGGACTGGATGACGAAAACGTCCTTGGAGCGCACGTTCTCGTTGATCTCGATCTGGATCTCGCCGTCGCTGAAGGTCGTCACCTTGACGCCGCCGGGGGAGATGTTCAGATAAGCGCAGATCTTTTTCGCCAGCGCCGGGTTCGAGTTGCCTGAGAATATGATGATGCCGTTGTTGTCCATGCCGCCACCGTCACCTGCGTCGAGTGCCTGTTTCCCGAGTCGTTTCGCCGCCCCCCGTCACCGCCGCGCAACCGCTACGGGAAGCCGCCCCGCCCCCTGACCGGGGGGCTCAGCAATTGGCTGGGGCGGGAGGATTCGAACCTCCGAGTGCAGGAACCAAAGTCCTGTGTCTTACCACTTGACGACGCCCCACAAGAAAACAGCCGGTGGGCACCGCGCCTGTCGGCCTGCGAGGCACCCGGCCGCCGGGCGGGACCACTTCCGCCGCACCCGCGGCGCACCAGTTCAAAACACCTTCAGAGCTCTTGGATCAACGCCAAGGGGCCGGTCACCAGCCGCGCGGCGAAAAGGCGCCACCCGTCCCCCAGTGCCGGATCCCCCGAGACCTGCCGGGCGTGGTCCGCATCCGTGAACAGGCCGAAGACACTGCCGCCGCTGCCGCTCATGAGCGCCCCGAGGGCTCCACGCCGGAGCATTCGGCGCTTGACGGCGGCGATTTCCGGATGCAGCGCCTGGGTCACCGTCTCCAGATCGTTGCACAGGTGCCGCGCCGGGTCAAAACTTTCCTTTTTAAAGCGAGCTTTTGTAAGTTGTTTTGGGCAATTTGTCAATCGCAAATTCAGGTTCCGGTAAACCTCCGGGGTGGCGACGGCAAACGGCGGGCAGGCCAAAACGATATCGAAGGCCGGCAGATTCGGGCAGGGGTCGAGGATGTCCCCGACCCCGGTGGCCAGGGCCGGCCCCTCTTCGAGGAAAAAGGGCACGTCGGCCCCCAAGCGGCGGGCCAGGCGCTTCAAGCGCCGGGGCGACAGGGGCTGCCCGCTCAAGTGGTTGAGCCCTCGGAGTACGCTCGCGGCATTGCTGCTGCCCCCGCCCAGGCCGGCGGAGACCGGAATGCGCTTTCGAAGGGTGATGGCAACTCCCCCGGCGCGGCCCAGGGCTTGGTAAAACGACACCGCCGCGCGCAGGGCCAGGTTCGCCTCGTCCCGGGGCAGGGAGGGGTCTGAGCACTCCAGGCGAATCGACGCCGCCGGCCGCAGGTCCAGTTCGTCGAAAAGAGCAACCCGGCACATGAGCGAGAGGAGGTTGTGGTACCCGTCCGGGCGCCGGCCGGTGACGCGCAGAAACAGATTGACCTTCGCGGGGGATAGAATGCGCAGCCTCATGGCCGGCGCCGCGGGGGAACCCCGGTCATCACCCTTTTTCCTTTACGTAGAAGATCCGCAGGTCGTAGAGGATGCTCTTCAGCATGGCCTCTTCATCGGCGCTCAGGTTGCCGGAGGTCTTCTGCTGGAGCATGCTCAGAATGTCGATGGTCTGCTTCGCCATGGACAGGTTCTTCTCGGCCTTGCCGGACACCGGGTCCTCGATCACACCTAAATGCACCAGGGCCGAAGCGTTCAACGATGCCACGAAAGTAGGGAAATTGATCTCCGGCAACGGCGCCCGGGGTTCTCGCTCCCGGGGCGCGGGCTCCTCGGCCGCCGGCTTCTCCGCGGGTTCCTCCCGGGGCGGCTCCTCCGGCCGGCCTTCCGGGGTAAACATCCGGCGGTCCTTGACCACAAAGCCTTTTTCTTTCTCTTCGGACATAGGGCCTCCTGCGGGGTGAGGGTCTACGACAGCCTAATTCGTCTCCAAATGGACGGGCACTAATTCACTTTGCCGAATGCGTACTTGCTGATCAGGGCCTCGATATCGAGCGCGGGCTCGGTCTCCACGATCAGGTCGCCGGCCTTCAAGACGGTGTCCGACCCGCCGGGGGAGAGCTGGATGAACTTGTCCCCCAGCAACCCGGCGGTCTTGACCGAGGCGATGGTATCGTCTTGCAGCAGGATCCCCTCCCGGACCCTCAGGCGCACCAACGCCACCAGGTCCGTGGGATCCAGGGTGATGGCGTCGACCTGCCCGACCTGAACGCCGGCGATTTCCACCTGCGCGCCGGCCTTGAGGCCGGTGACCGCCTTGAAGCGGGCATTGAGGACATAGTGCTTGTCGCCCAGGACCTGCACCTCGCCCAGCCGCAGCGTCAAGTACCCGATGCACAGCACTCCGAGCAAGACGAAAATGCCCACTCCCAGCTCGACCGACGATTGTTTCATGATGCCTCCCGGCTCTTGTAGAATACCGTTTTGCCCCGTTCCGCCGCGGCGACCAACTCCTCCAGACTGCTGTCGGCGTCGGCCTGGACCACCCCCGCGCTCACGCTGAAGCCGAACCTCTTGAGCGCCTCGGCGGCGCTGTGCTGGAGTTGGCTGTTCATGGTCCGCGCCAGCTTGTGGCAGAACTCGCGCGCCTTCGCCTCGCCGGTGTCCGGCAACACCACCAGCATCTTGTTGATGCCGAAGCGAAAACAGGTGTCGGTAATGTAGGTGTTTTGGGTCACATGGCCGGCGAAGGCCTTGAAGAGCGCCTGGCCGGCCATGTTGCCTTCGATCCGGTCGACTCCTTCGAGGCTCTCGACGGCGAGCAGCACGATCGAAAACGGGATGCGAAACCGCTGCAGCCGGCTCATCTCCTGCAGCAGACGCGTTTGCCCGATGGCCGGGGAGTCGATTCCGGTCAGGTCGTCGCGCGGGCTTTCGAGCCCCTCGACGAAATTGCGGACCTCCCGGTTGGCGGAGAGCTGGATCTCCTCGGGGGTCCCCTCGATCAGGATTTTGCCGTTATCGATCATGGCCACGCGCTGGGAGATGAAAAAAATGTCGGGGATCTCGTGACTGACCACCACCCCGGTGAAGCCGAAACGCCGCTGGTAGTCGATGATCATGCTGTGGACGGCATTCTTGCGGATCGGGTCCAGACCGGTGGTCGGCTCATCGAAGAGCACGATCTCGGGTTCGGTGACGAGCGCCCGGGCGAGGGCCACCCGTTTCTTCATCCCGCCGGAGAGTTGCGCGGGGTACTTCGTCTCGACCTCGTGCAGGTCGAGCTGGCCCAGCTTGTCGCGCACCCGCCGGGCCACTTCCGCCGGCGGCAGGATATGCCGTTCGGAGAGAGGCAGAGCGACGTTTTCGAACACGTTCAGGAAATCGAAGAGCGCGGTGTCCTGGAAGATGTAGCTGAACTTGCGCTTCAGGGCGCTGCGTTCGGCGGGGCTCATGGCGGAGCGGGGCCGGCCGTCAAAGAGGATCTCCCCCCCATCGGGCTCGATCAGGCCGATCACATGCTTCAGGAGCACGCTCTTGCCCGAGCCGCTCTTGCCGATGAGGGCGGTGATCTCTCCCCGGTAGATGCTCAGGTTGACCCCGTCGAGCACGCGCTGGACGCCGAGGGTCTTGGCGACTTCTTGCAGTTGGATCAGCGGGGGGGGAGTCATGGCCGGGAGCGCGTCAGAGCAAGAAGGTTGTCAGGACGTAGTCGGTGACCAGAACCAGAACGCAGGAGATGACGACCGCCTGCGTGGTGGAGAGGCTCACCCCCTTGGCGCCGTACTCCGCGCGGGTGTGGGTGTAGTAGCCTTGGAAGCAGCACACGGTGACCACGACCATTGCAAACACCAGGGATTTGACGAAGCCGCCGATGATGTCGCTCATCCCGACGCTCGACTGGGCCCGGGCGAAGTAGAACGCGGGGTTTAGGCCCAGCAGGGCCGAGCCCGAGAGGTACCCGCCGTAGAGCCCGACGACATCGAAAAGCGCCGTGAGCAGCGGAAAGCAGATCAGGGCCGCGGCAATGCGGGGGCTGATCAGGTAGCGCATCGGATTGATGTCCATGGTTTCGAGCGCGTCGATCTGTTCGGAGACCCGCATGATGCCGATCTCCGCCGTCATCGAGGATCCGGCCCGGGCGATCACCATGATGGCCGTGAGCACCGGCCCCATCTCGCGCACGAGGGAGAGGGCCACGGCGGAGCCGAGAGCGGCCGTGGAGCCGTATTTCACCAGCGCATAATAGCCCTGCAGGCCGAGCACCAACCCCGTGAAGGCGGCGGTCAGGCAGATGACGAAGACGGACTTCATGCCGATGAAATAGATCTGCTGCCTAATCTTGTCGAACTGGAAGGGCGGCTGAAAGATCAGCACGAAGCCCCACAGGAAGAAAAGAAACATGCGGCCCAGCAGTCGGATATAGTCCAGAGCTTCCCGGCCGACGGCGGCGATCGGAGCCCTCAGAGTGACAAGTGCGTTCATACGTGATAGACCGGATCCAGAAAAGGGGGCACCGGGGGCGTCGGCCCGGGCCTTGGAACGTGAGGGACTCGTGCGAGGCCCACCACCGGTTATGCCATACGTCAAGTTATTGTTTATAAATTGAATTCCACAGCAAAGTCAAGACCGGAAAACCGCCGCCCGCCGTCACGGGAAGCGGTTTTCGCGCAGCCGAGACCCACGAAATGATTCGCGCGGAAAACCTGAGCAAGAGCTACGGCGGTCGCACGCTCTTCGACCAGATGTCTTTCAGCCTCAACTCCCGGGAACGGCTGGGTCTCGTCGGCCGCAACGGCCACGGCAAGACCACCCTCTTCCGGTTGATCGCCGGGGAGGAGCAGCCGGATTCCGGGGCCATCATCTTCCCCAAGAATTACCGCATCGGCCATGTGCGCCAGAGCCTGGACTTTGCGTGCGGCTCGATCCTGGAGGAGGCGGCGGCGGCCCTGCCGCCCGAGGCCCGCGACCAGGTCTGGAAGGCGGAGAAGGTCCTGGCAGGACT
Organism: Desulfobacteraceae bacterium; assembly: GCA_041310825.1. Taxonomy (GTDB): domain Bacteria; phylum Desulfobacterota; class Desulfobacteria; order Desulfobacterales; family SpSt-501; genus SpSt-501. The sequence continues at coordinate 6,464 of JBFYWX010000359.1, forward strand.
CGGTTTCGGCAAGGCGGACCTGGAGCGGCCGCCGTCCGAATTCTCGGGGGGCTACCAGGTGCGCCTCAACCTCGCCAAGGCCCTCGTCAGCGAACCCGACCTGCTGCTGCTCGATGAGCCTACCAACTTTCTGGACATCACCTCCATCCGCTGGGTCGAGCGCTTCCTCGTGGCCTGGCCCCGGGAGCTGATGGTCATCACCCACGACCGCAGCTTCATGGACAAGGTGGTCACCCATGTGATGGGCATCCACCGCCAGAAGGCGCGCAAGATCCTGGGCACCACCGACGCCTACTACAGCCAGATCGCCCAGGACGAGGAGGTCTACGAAAAAACGCGGCTGAACGACGAGCGCCGCCGCAAGGAGGTCGAGCTTTTCATCACCCGCTTCCGGGCCAAGGCGCGCCTGGCCGGGCTCGTGCAATCCCGGGTCAAGACGTTGCAGAAGATGGAGAAAAGGGAGAAGCTCGAGCGGCTGAAGGACCTCGAATTCACCTTCCGTGAAAAGCCCCTGCCCGGGAAGTCCGCCCTGCAGGTGAAGCACATCGGGTTCGCCTATGCGCCGCAGCCGCCGCTCTTCACGGATCTTTCCATCACCATCACCGCCGGGGAGCGCATCGGCATCGTGGGGCCCAACGGCAAGGGCAAGACCACGCTTCTCAAGATCCTGGCCGGGGCCCTCACCCCGGCCGCCGGCGAGGTGCTCTATCATCCGGCGATCGAAAAAGGGTTCTTCGAGCAGACCAACGTCAGCCACCTCGTCCCCAACCGCACCGTCGAGGAGGAGATCCTTTTCTCCGACGCCGGGGTGGACCGGCAGCAGGCCCGCGACATCTGCGGCGCAATGCTCTTTTCCGGCGACGAGGCCTTGAAGAAGATCGCCGTGCTCTCCGGGGGCGAGAAGAGCCGGGTCCTCTTGGGAAAAATCATCGCCACCCCCTTGAACCTGCTCCTCCTGGACGAGCCCACCAACCACCTCGACATGGAGTCCGGCGATGCACTGCTCGCGGCGCTCGACGCCTTCGAGGGAACCCTGATCCTGATCACCCACAACGAGATGTTCCTGCAGGCCCTGGCCGAGCGATTGATCGTCTTCCGCGAGGGGGAGGTGGAAATTTTCGAGGGCCGCTACCAGGAATTTTTGGACACGGGCGGATGGCGCGATGAAAAGCCCTCCGCCGGGACGGAGGCGGACGCCTCCGCTTCGCCGGCCGAGAATCTCAAGGCCGCACGCAGGCAGCTGCGCCGCCGGCGCTCGGAGATCAACACCCGGCGCACGCGCGCGCTCAAACCCCTCGAGGAGGAGATGAACCGCCTGGAGCGCGATATCGAGCGGAAGGACGCTGCGATGGCGGATCTCACCCGGACCATGCAGGCCGTCTCCGAACGGCGCGACGGCGCCCGCATCGCCGAGGTCTCCCAAACCCTGCACGCCTGCCAGAAGGAGATCGACCGGCTCTTCGACGCGCTCGACCGCGCCACCCGCAAGCACGAGGCTCTCAGCACCGGCTTCGACCGCGAACTGGCGGCGGTGGACGCCCAGGCAAACGGACCGGAAGGCAGGTAAGCCTTCCGCCCCGGCGCGCAGTCGCCGGCCGCACGCCGTAGATAGCGAACTTCTCGAAAAGTTCCGTGGCTGACCCGACCACCGCCCGCGGCGGTCACAACGGCATCCGCTCTCCGGCTGCCGGCGGTGGACACGCCTTGTTTCAACGGCCGCTTGCTCTCTAGTAAAGGGAGGATCGCGGTTTGCGCCGGCTGGCGCTGAAAAGGCCGATGAAAAATCCGACCAGCACGATGCCGCCACCGGTCAGCACCCATTGGATGATGCGATCACGCTTCATCTCCAGGTTCTCTTCATCCAGTTTGGCGCTGCGGGTTTTTTCCGCTTCCAATTCGGCGGTCAGCTCCTGGTGCCGCTGCGTGAGTGTCAAGAACTCGGCGGATTCCCGCTTCAGGGATTCGAAGGCGGCGTTGATCTCGTCCTGGTT
>JBFYWX010000365.1:0-10693 GCA_041310825.1 Desulfobacteraceae bacterium
TTCTTCTTGGCCTTGCAGACCGGGCACTCCTCGGGGGCCTCGCTCTCGCAGGTGTAGCCGCAGACCGAGCAGACGTAGTAGTCCACATCAGCCGCGGGTTTACCGAGGGAGTCGATGGCCTTCTGGTAGAGGGCGGCGTGGATTTTTTCGACCTCGTTGGCGTAGGTGAAGGTGCGCACGGCGGCTTCGTTGCCCTCGGCCTTGGCCGCCGCGATCATGGGCGGGTACATGGACTCAAACTCGTAGGTCTCACCCCCGAGGGCCTCCGTGAGGTTCTCCAGGGTGCTCTTGACCCCCTTGAGGGTGCGCAGGTGCGTGTGGGCGTGAACGGTCTCCGCCTCGGCCGCGGCGCGGAACAGCTTCGCGACCTGGGGGTGGCCCTCGGTCTGCGCTTTCTGGGCGAAGGCAAGGTACTTGCGGTTGGCCTGGGACTCGCCGGCAAAGGCCTCTTTCAGGTTCTTTTCGGTCTGGCTCATGTCGTTTCCTCCTTATTGTATGGGTGTGGAGCGGAATCGGATCAAACCGCCGTTCGCGATCGTGAGGAGCACAAGTAACAAATAGCGTGCCATCTGCGGGCCTGAGCTCCAAAAAGCGTAAAAGTCTATGATTTTAATTAGTTATGCTGGATACTTCCACGCCAGGCGGGTGCCTCGCCCTTGAGTACCTGAGACACAACGCCGATCGACTCCTGCGCCGGTGTCACGGCTCCGGCCGCGGGAGCCCGGACTCCGTGAGGGAATCCTGCGCGGCCGTATCTGTTTCAGTCTCCTCCTGGAACATAAGTGTCCCAATACACCCCTCGCCCCTGCACACCGATCAGGGCCCGGCCGTCTTTTCGCGCAGGGCGGCGTGGGCGGCGGCCAGGCGGGCGATCGGCACCCGGTAAGGCGAGCAGGAAACGTAGTCCAATCCCAGCTTGTGGCAGAGTTCGATCGATGCGGGGTCCCCGCCATGCTCCCCGCAGATTCCGCACATCAGCCCCGGTCGGACCCGCTTGGCCTTTTCCATGGCAATGCGCATCAACTCGCCCACCCCCTGGGGGTCTATCGTCGCAAAGGGGTTGTCGGGCAGGATCCCCGCCGAGATGTAGGGCACGAGGAAGCTCGCCTCGGCGTCGTCCCGGGAGATGCCGAAGGTGGTCTGGGTCAGGTCGTTGGTTCCGAAGGAGAAGAACTGCGCGTGGGCGACGATCTGGTCGGCCGTGAGCGCCGCCCGCGGGATCTCGATCATCGTGCCGAACTTGTATTCCACGGCCATGCGCTGCTCCTCCATCACCTTTTTCGCCTCGGCCTCGAGCACCTCGCGCTGGCGCTTCAACTCGCGGAAGTGGCTGGTCAGCGGAATCATGATTTCGGGGTGGACATCGACCCCCTCGCCGGCCGCGATGCAGGCCGCCTCGAACACCGCACGCACCTGCATGCGGGTCAGCTCCGGGATCATGATCCCGAGCCGCACCCCGCGCATGCCGAGCATGGGGTTGGACTCGTCCAGAGCCCTGGCGCGCTTGAGGAGCGTCTCCTTGAGCCGGATCTGCTCGAGCAGGTCGTCCACCTGGGTCAGGTTGGGGGCATGCTGCATGCGGATCTTGAGATCGGCCAGATCGTGCATGAGATCGGAGATGTTCGGCAGGAACTCGTGCAGGGGCGGGTCGATCAGCCGGATGATCACCGGCAGCCCGTTCATGATGCGGAAAAGCCCGAGAAAATCGTCGCGTTGAAACGGCAGCAGGGTTTCGAGGGCCTCCCGGCGCTCGCTCGGCAGGTCGGTCATGATCATTTTCTGGAAGAAGGAAAGGCGGGTGGGCTCGAAGAACATGTGTTCGGTCCGGCACAACCCGATGCCCTCCGCCCCGTACTCCCGGGCCCGCTGGGCATCGCGCGGGTAGTCGGCGTTCGCCCGCACCCCCAGCCGCCGGAACTCATCGGCCCAGCGCAGCAGCTTGATGAGCCAGGGGTCCTTGATGTCCGGCACCACGGCCTTGAGCTTGCCGAGGTAGACCTCCCCGGAGGTCCCGTCGATCGAGATCCACTCGCCCTCCTTGACGATCTTCTCCCCCACCCGCATGAGCCGGTCGTTCATGTCGATCTCAATGGCGGTGACCCCGACCACGGCCGGCTTGCCGAACTGCCGCGCCACGAGCGCCGCGTGGCTGGTACGCCCGCCGCGGCTGGTCAAGATCCCCTGGGCGGCGAGCATGCCGTGCACGTCGTCGGGCTTGGTTTCGGGCCGGACCATGATGACGACCTTGTTGTCGTTCTTGCTCCAGGATTCGGCCAGGTCGGCGTCGAAGGCCACCATGCCCACCGCCGCCCCGGGCGAGACGTTGAGCCCGGTCGCCAGGAGCGATCCGGCCGCCTTCGCCTCCTGCTTGGTGAGGTGATCGAACTGCGGGTGCATGAAGAAGTCCACCTGCTCGGGGCTCACCCGCAGCACGGCCTCCTCGCGGGAGATGAGATTTTCGGCGACCATGTCCACCGCGATGCGCACCGCGGCCTGGGCGGAGCGCTTGCCGTTGCGGGTCTGAAGCATCCACAGCTTGCCCTTCTCGATAGTGAACTCGACGTCCTGCATGTCGCGGTAGTGCTGCTCGAGCCGTTTGGCGATGCCCAGAAACTCCGCGTAGGCCTCGGGCATCTCCTTGATCAGTTGGTTGATGTCCTTGGTCATGCGGATCCCGGCGACGACGTCCTCGCCCTGGGCATTGGTGAGGTAGTCGCCCTCGATCTCCTTCTCCCCGGTGGTGCCGTTTCTGGTCATGGCGACCCCGGTGGCGCTGGTCTCGCCCATGTTGCCGAACACCATGGCCACGATGCTGACCGCCGTGCCCAGGTCGTGCGCGATGCCCGCGGCGTTGCGGTAGTCCACGGCGCGCTTGCCGTTCCAACTCTCGAACACCGCCGCCGTCGCCATCCGCAGCTGCTCGTAAGGCTCGGAAGGAAAGTCGCGGTTGGACATCCGGCGAAAGATTTTTTTGAACTCCGCGATGACCTCCTGGAGTTGTTCGGCGCTCAGCTCCGAGTCGACTTTGACATTGGCCGCACGCCGGGCACGGGAGAGCACTTCTTCGAAGGGTTCGTCCGCCAGACCCATCACCACGCAGCCGAACATCTGGATCAGCCGGCGATAGGAGTCGTAGACGAAGCGCGGGTTGGCGGTGAGGCCGATCATCCCCTGGCAGGTCTCCTCGTTCAGACCGATGTTGAGCACCGTATCCATCATCCCGGGCATCGAGAACTTGGCCCCGGAGCGGCAGGAGACAAGCAGCGGGTTGTGCGGGTCGCCGAACCGGCGGCCGCTCAAGGACTCGATCTTTTCGAGACCGCTGATGGCCTGGTCCCACATGCCCGCGGGGAATGCCCCCGCATGGGAGAGGTATTCGTTGCAGGCCTCGGTCGTGATCGTGAACCCCGGCGGGACCGGCACCCCGATCCGCACCATCTCCGCCAGGTTGGCCCCCTTGCCGCCGAGCAGGCCGCGCACCGCATCGCGCGAGGCGCCGACATGGGCCTCGGCCTGGTCGAGCTCGTCGAAGCGATACACCCATTTGTGTTCCATGCGTGGCTCCTTTTGAGAAGGTGAGTTCAGTGAAGCAAGGAAGGCGCCGGACCCCGGAACCACCGCGGATCACCGGGACCACTTGCGGGCGGAGGATCCTCCGGAGAAGGCGCATGCAGCTGCCATGTCTACAACAGAAATCCCCGGGGAGTCAATTTCTTATCCGCCGAATCCTTCCGGCCGGCACCGACGGCGCCAGCCGGAAGGATTGAAGAAGGCGCCGGAGTCATGGTAGGGTTGACCCTGCCGTTCGCATGACCTGCCACTGAAAGGAGACGCCGAATGGAATCCGCCTGGGAGAAGAAGCTTGCCTGTGCCAGCCGGTGCCACCACTGCGCCAAGCCGCTGGGGGCGAGGGACCCGCGCATTCTCTCCGTGTTCGACCATGAGCCCATCTGCCCGGCCTGCAAGCAGATCGAAGAGAAACGCCCGGACTACGCCGACCAGTCGAAGCAGATGGTCGCCGGCTGCATCGCGACGACCGGCCGACCCTACGGCGAACCGGCCGGGTATTGCTTTCATCACTTCTGCCCGTTCACCTGCAAGGAGTAAGACCGGCCGGCGTGCGGGCTGAGCGCCGGCCGCAGCGGTGTCGACCGAAAGCCATCCCCCGGCAGGGCGATCCGTCCCAAGCGGGTGCGGGTGCCAGCCCTGCTGACTTGACAAGGAACCGGCATCTTCCATAGGATGCCACCCGGGTGCGCTGTCTCGCCACGGCGCGGCGATCGCGCACGCGACCTGCCCTGAGCGCCCAACGGAACCGGAAAGGAGCCCATTATGAAGGATGTCGTCATCACCGCGGCGTGCCGGACCGCCATCGGGAGCTTCGGCGGAACGTTGCGGGACTCGCACGTGACCAAAATCGCCAGCGTCGCCATGAAAGGGGCCATCGAGCGGTCGGGGATCGACCCCGCCCGGATCGACGATGTGCGCTTCGGCTGCTGTCTGGAGCCCGTCGACAGCATGAACATGACCCGCATTGCAGCGCTGATGGCGGGGATCCCCGATTCGGTGACGGCCGTCACGATCAACCGGGTCTGCATATCGGGCATGGAGGCCGCCGTTTCGGGCATGGCCATGATCCAGGCCGGGATGGCCGATGTAATCCTCGCGGGCGGCGCGGAGCACATGTCCGGGGCCGCCTATTCGGTCTTCAACGCCCGCTGGGGCTGCCGCCTGCAGGACCAGGAGTTCGTCGACAACATCATGCGCGGGCTGCACTGCGGCTCGCACCTGCTGCCGCACCCGGAGGCCGGCCCGGTGGACGCCTCCCAGCCGCCGCTCAGCCTGTTCAAGGGCAAGCCCTACATCATGGGCGCCACGGCGGAGTTCGTGGCCCAGTACAAAAACATCGGCCGCGAGGAGATGGACGAGGTCGCGCTGCGCAGCCACAACAGCGTCGAGCGCGCGACGAAAAACGGGGATTTCCGCGAGGAGATCGTGCCGGTCACGATCCCGCAACGCAAGGGGGACCCGCTCGTCTTCGACAAGGACGAGCATTTCCGGCCGGGCATCACCCTGGAGCAGCTGAAGAAGCTGCCGCCGGCCTTCGTGCCGCAGATCGGCAAGGTCACGGCGGGCAACTCCAGCGGCATCAACGACGGCGCGGCCGCGCTCCTGATCATGTCGGCCGACACGGCCAAGGAGATGGGCCTCCGGCCGCTCGCCCGGATCACAGCCGTCGGCCGGGGCGCCTGCCACCCCTCGGTGATGGGACTCTCGCCCGTACCGGCCGTGCGGCACCTGCTGGCGCGAAGCGGGATGGCGCTCGCCGACTTCGAGCTGATCGAGGTGAACGAGGCCTTCGCCGCCCAGTACCTGGCGGTCGAGAAGGAGCTCGGCCTGAACCGGGAGATCACCAACGTGAACGGCTCGGGCATCGGCATCGGCCACCCGGTGGGCGCCACCGGCGCCCGCATCATCGTCACCCTGATCCATGCCATGAAGCAGCGCGGCAAGTCCCTGGGACTCGCCACGCTGTGCGGCGGAGGGGGTGTATCAATGGCCTGCGCCATTGAAATGCTATAGAAGCGGTTTCATAACCCCGTCTGACGACCGGGGGCAGCGCCGCAGACCTCTCGAACGTGCTCACAACCTGAACAGGTTGCTGCGCTTTCGATTCGGCCTGCGCCTTGCCCGCGGCCGCGATCCGGGGTTCTGAAACCGCTTCCATCGGTTGGATAACCCCGTCTGACGACCGGGGGCTGCTTTGCAGGCCTCTCGAACGTGCTCACAACCTGAACCGAAGGAGAGACTCATGGCCACCATCACACGGATGCTTCTGGTTGTCGGGGCGTACCTGCTCCTGACGGGCGCTGCGGCGGCAGCAAATGAACTGGCCGAGGCCGACCGGCTCTTCGCGCTGGGCGTGCTCGAAAACTATCAGAAATCGATCCCGCTCTACACCCAGGCCGCCTTGCAGAATCCGGGCAGCTTCGAGGCCCACTGGAAAACCGCCCGCGCCCACCGCGAATACGCCCACGCGGCCAAGAAGCAGGACCTCGCCGATTGGAAAAAAATCTGTGCCGAGCACGGCAAGCTCGGCATGCAGGCCGCCCAGAAGGCCATCGAGCTTAAGCCGGAGCAACCCGACGGGCACTACTATTACGGGGTCAACGTCGGCATCTACTCGGACGGGGTGAGCATCCTGACGGCTCTCGCCGAAGGTCTCAAGGACAAGACCCAGGGAAGCTTCGAAAAGGCCTACGCGCTCGACAAGACCTACAAGCAGGGCGGGCCCATGCTTTCCCTGGGGCGCTTCTGGTCGGTGCTGCCCTGGCCGATGCGCGATCGGCAGAAGGGACTCGACTACTTCCGCGAGTACCAGAAGGCGGGCTACTTCGAGGCCAACATCGAGGCCCACCTCTTTCTCGCCGAGCTGCTGATCCAGATGGGCGGAGACGAGAACAAGAAGGAAGCCCGCGGCTACCTCAACAAGGCCGCCCAATCCCAGGAGCCCTATTTCAGGGACTGGGCCGCCCGGCTCCTGGCGGAGCTCTCCTGATCGTTGAAACGCCCCCTGACATGGGCCGCGCTCCTGCTGGCGCTGGCTGCCGTGCTCCTGGCCTCGGCCTGGGCCGGCCGCGACCGGCTGCTCGCCCCGCACCTCAAGACTCTGATCCGGGAGATCCTGCGGGAGGAGGCTGGGCTTGAGGTCACGATCGACTCTCTTTCGGGCTCCTACTTCCGCGACATTGAGATCCGCGGCCTGAAGACGGTCCGGCCCACCGTCGCCGGCCCGGTCTCGGCTCTCGCCGTTCAGCGCATCCACCTCCGCTATCGCCTGCTTGCACTGCTTCAGGGGGTGGAGCCCTTTCTGGCCGCGGCCTCCATCGAGGTCGAATCCCCGCGCGTCGAGCTCGATCTTGACCGGTGGGAAGACCCCGCCCCGGAGGCGGCGGATGCCGGCAGGACGGCGGCCCTGCCCGCCGTCCTGCCGGCGCTGCGCGTCAGCGACGGCGTGCTGGTGCTCTCCTCGGCGCCGTTCACTGCCCGTTTCGAAGGCCTGTCGCTGACTTCCGCGACCGCGCCCGGCCCCCGCCTTACGATCGAGCTGGCCGCCGCCCGGCTGGAGGCCGGACGGCGGCCGCACCCGGGCGCCGACTTCGAGCCCGCGCTTGCCGGCGCGCTGCGGGTCCTGGCACAGGCCCCCTGGCCGCCGCAGGCCCTGGACAGCGCCGTGGACCACCTGCACCTCGATTTTTCGGGCCGCCGATCCTCCGATGATTCACCGGTCCACGCGCAGGCGACGGCCGCCCTGCAGGATGGCCGCCTCCGCATCGATCGGCTCGAGCTTGCGGCCGGCCGCAGCCGGGTGCTCGTGACCGATGCAGGCGCACCCTGGAAGGTGGTCGCCGCCGGTGACCCCTGGGCCTTGCTTGAGGCCGCCGCCGGGTCCCTCTCGCTCACCACCGAAGAGATCCCCCGCCTGCTGGCTGCGATCGGAATGGAGGCCCCCGCGGGCGGTCCGCCCATCCCGGACCATCGCCTCGCCCTGGACGGCCGGCTCCAGGCGGGAACCGTTCGGATTTCACGGGCCGAGCTGATCGCGGGCGAGGCCGCCGTCCGGGTGGGACATCTCGAAACGCGCCTGAGTCCTGACGCGCTCGATTCCCCGCTGGAGGCGAGTCTGACGGTCGACGTCCCCGATCTCGGGTCGATCGCCCCGCTCTTCAACGGCCCGGTGCTTGCGGGACGCCTTGCGGCCGATGTCCGTTTGAGCGGTACCCTGGGAAATCCCCAGGGCCGCGCCGATGCCTCGGTCCGAGAGCTTGCGCTCGAGGGAGCTCCCCTCGGAACCCTCCTGCTGCGGGTGCACGCCGCCGAGCGGCAGGTTCGCATCGAGTCGTTCGAGCTCACCCGGAGCGGGGACCGTCTCTCCGCCACGGGTGTGCTCCGGCTGCCGGAGCGCCTGCTGGAAAATATCCGGGTGGAGGTTTCCCTGGGCGACATCGGCGCCAGCCTGAGACGGCTTCCCGCCGCGTGGGACATCAGCGACAGATGGCCGGTCGAGGGGCGGCTGCGCGGCTCAGCCGCGGTCGCCGGGCACTGGCAAAACCCGGACGGAGAGCTCGCGCTCGAGGTCCAAACCCTCAAGCTGCGCGGCCGGCCGTTCGGCAGCGGCTCGCTCCGTCTGCGCAAGAAGGGCCATGAGGTTACGGCCGACCCGATGAGGTTGAGCCACGGCACCGACCGCCTATTCCTGCAAGGCCGCTTCGACCTCACCGCGCAACAGTTCGGCGCCACCCGGCTCGAGCTCACGGCAGCCGAGATCGGCCCCTACCTGGCGGCTTTCGATCTCGTGGCCCCGAAGCTCTCCGGGCGTCTGAGCATTACGCTTGAGGGGTCCGGGCCTCTCATGGAGCCGGATTTCACACTGGATGCGTTCCTGGGCCGACTGTCATCCGGGGAGTGGGCCGTCAGCGACAACCGGGTTCAAGCGGCGGGTGCCAGAGGCCGGATCCGTTTCGACCGCATCGAGAGCCTGACCCCCATCGGGAAAGTGCAGCTTTCCGGAAACGTGGAGGCAGATTACGCGGCCGGGGTTTTCACCGCCACCGTGGACCGACTGGACCTCAGCGGGGATGTTGCGCTGGCCCTGACCCGTCCCGCCTCTTTGCGCTATGCCTCCCCCGGCGTGGTGACCCTGTCCGATTTCGACATCGCCGGTGCCCAGGGGCGTCTTGCCATACAGGGATCCCTATCGCTTCACGGCCGATCCGACCTGACGGTGAATCTGTCCGGCGTGTCGGGCCGCGGCTGGCTCCAGCCGCTCACCGGCCTGCCGATCGACGTCGAGGGGCTGGATGCGACCCTGCGGGCGACCGGCACCCTCGCGACCCCCGTGATGTCCGCCACCGGCTCGATACGACACCTGCAGGTGGAACCCGGAGCCGACGCAGGCGCCGGGCGCTTCGACCTCGCCTTCTCCGAAGAGAGGCTGCGGATTCAGACGATCGAGATGCGCATGAAAGGCGGGGAATCCCTGCGACTGGCAGGGGTGCTGCCCGCGACCCTCTCCCCCTCTCCCCGCCTCGCGCCGGGCCGCCTGAGTCTCCAGGCCGATCTCAGCCTCCCCGGTCAGCAGGCCCTGCGTGCGCTCGCCCCGGTCTGGCCATTCGTGTCCGGCAGCCTCCGCGGCGAGCTTCGGGTGAGCGGGAGTTGGCAGGACCCGACGGCCACGCTCAACCTGACCGGCCGGGATCTAATGCCTTCCGACGAAGCGGCTCTGCCGCCGGGGCCATACCTGACCGAGGCAGAGGCGCTCCTGCAGGGTCGCCGCATCCAGCTCACCCGGCTGGATTTGAAGGGACCCTCCGCCACTCTCGATGCGAGCGGGGAGATCACCGAATGGCCCAGCCTGCCGGATCTCATGACCGGCGCCTTCGAGCGCCGGTGGGGGCGGATCTCCGCTCGGGCGGCGCTGCGCGTCGATGAGCTCGGCTGGGCCGCTCGCGTCCTTGACGGAGTGCGCCGCACCGCCGGGCGGATCGAGGCCGACGCCATCCTCGCCGGCCCGCTCGCCGACCCGGAGCTCAGGGCCGATCTGCGTCTGATCGACGGGGAGATCCGGCCGGAGGGAGATCTGCCGCCGCTCCAACACCTCGGGCTGAACGCTGGCTTCGGCGAAGAGCGCCTTGAGATCCGCTCCCTGCAGGGGGAGGCGGGCGGCGCCCCCTTCCGCATCACGGGCGAGTTGGGTACCGGTGCCCCTGAAACAGGGGTGGCGGCACTGTTGCTGGAAGGCGACAATCTCCTGCTCTACCGCAGCGAGACGGTGACCCTACGTGCCGACACCCGCTTGACCCTCTCGGGCCCCCTCTCCGCATTGACCCTCCAGGGGGATCTCGCGATCACCGATGGGCGGCTTTCGACCCGCTGGCGGTTCCTGGACACGTTTCTGACCCCCGGGCGGCCGGCCTCCGAAAGCGGTCTGCGGCTCTTCTCCCTCCAGACCCCTCCTTTCCGGAACATGCGCTTCCAGGTCCGGGTCTCATCGAAAGCGCCCTTCCGGGTGCGCACCAATGTGGCCCGCGGGGAGGTGCGGCCCGCGCTGCTCCTGACGGGGACCGGGGAGTCTCCCGTGCTGACCGGGGTGGTGTACGTCGACCCCGGGCGGCTCAGCCTGCCCTCCACCAACCTGAGGATCGAATCCGGCCTGATCCGGTTCCGGCCGTCCGACCCCGAACGGCCGGTGGTGAACCTGATGGGTTCGGGGCGGATCTACGGCTACGACATCAGCCTGCGGGTCGAGGGGCCCTACGACGCACCGGAAATCTTCCTCTCCTCGGTCCCGCCCTTGGCCCACGAGGAGCTGCTCTGGATGCTCCTGACCGGAGAGCCTCCCCGGCAGGAGGCTGCTCTTTCCGAAAGTCAGCAGGCGGGCATGAAGGTGGCGGTCTTCGTGGGACGGGATTTCATCACGCACTGGCTGGAGTCCGCCCTGCCCGAGTCGGATGAGGCCGTTCTGGACCGGCTGGATGTCGAAGTGGGTCGATCGGTCAGCCGCACCGGGCAACAGACCATCGAGGCCCAATTCCGCCTGACCGAGGGGTTTATCCGGCGCGGCGACACCCTCTATCTGGTCGGCGAGAAAGACATCTACGACACCTATAACATGGGTGTGAGATTGGTGTTC
>JBFYWX010000402.1:0-3309 GCA_041310825.1 Desulfobacteraceae bacterium
ACGGTGACCCGGGATTGAGGGGCCGAGGCCTCCTTGACTTTCGCCAGACAGGCCCCACCATTCCGGTACGACCGTTTCCCACTGGTTGCAAACGACCGAACCATCAAAGGGAGGAAACCATGGCCTATACCTGTAAGACCTGCGGCGCCGTAGCCAAGGCGCCGGGACACCTGTGCAACCCCTGCGACGACAAACAAAAATGCAGCTTCTGCGGGTCCCCGTCGGTGGATGCCAAGCATGTATGCAAGGACAAGCTGGCGGCGATGAAGTTCACCTGCAGCGCCTGCGGGCGCGTGGCGATGGAAAAGGAGCATCTCTGCCAGCCGGCACCGATCGCCTGACAAGACGGCGGGCGGCATGCCGCCCGCCGTATACCTGTATTCAACGCCGTGCATCCGTTTGCGGGCAGCGCAATTTGATCCGGCCGCCGGATCCCCGATACGACATGAGCAACCGCCAATCGACATTCGAGCAGGGGCCGATCCGGCCGCCCAACGAGGCCCACAGCCTGCTGTTGCGCTTCACGCGCAACTGTCCCTGGAATCAGTGCCTCTTCTGCCCTGTCTACAAAGGCCGCAAATTCTCCCTGCGGAGCCTCGCCGAAATAAAGGACGACATCCAGGCCGCGCGGGACATCGCCGATGAGATCCGGGCCTTTTCGATCGAACGCGGCCACGGCGGCGCCCTCACGGACGCGGTCGCGAGCGCCCTCTGGTCGGATGCCTCCCTTCCCAGCAGCACCCGCAGCGTCGCCGCCTGGATGTACTACGGCACCGGCGCCTGCTTCCTGCAGGATGCCGACAACCTGATCATGCGGACCGATGAGCTGGTCGAGGCCCTGTCCTTTCTGCGCCGCACCTTTCCCGAGATCACGCGCGTCACCACCTACTCCCGCTCCCGCACCGTCGCCCGCAAGTCCCCCGACGCCCTGCGGCGCATCCGGCAGGCGGGCCTCGACCGGGTCCACATCGGGCTCGAGTCGGGCAGCGATGCGGTCCTGAAGCTGATGAAAAAAGGGGTGAGCGCGGAGCAGCACGTGGCGGCCGGACGTCTTCTGATCGACGCCGGCATGGAGGTTTCCGAGTACGTGATGCCCGGCCTGGGCGGCCAGGCCCTGTGGCGGGAGCACGCCGTGGAGACCGCCCGCGTGCTGAACCGGATCAATCCGCACTTCATCCGCCTGCGCAGCCTGCGGGTGCCTGAACGGGTGCCCCTGCACGGCCTCCTCACGGAAGGCGTGTTCCGGCCTCTGACCGATGACATGCTGGCCGAAGAGATCCGGGTCTTTATCGAAACGCTCGACGGGATCACAAGCACGGTCGCAAGCGACCACATCATGAACCTGCTCGAGGATGTTTCCGGCACCCTTCCGGGGGACAAGGGGAAGATGCTTGCCGCCGTCAAGGCCTATCAGGACCTCGATGCCGCGGACCGGCTGGTGTATCGGGTCGGCCGCCGCGGGGGGGCGTTCCGCTCGCCCCGGGAGCTCGCGCAGGATCCGGAAACCACCCGCAAGATCCGGCGTCTGATCGATGAGGTCCTCGGCCGCGAGGGGGCCGATGGGGTGGAGCGGCTGATCACCGAAATGGTCGACCGCTACATTTGAGCTCGGCCCTGCACGAGGTGTTGCATACCCATGGGCCTCGGCGGCTGGAACCGGGCATGCCCACGCGCGGCATCGTTCTCCGCCCCTTGTGGGAGGGGCCAGGGGAGGGGTCGAGAGTCGCTAAGGCGTCACGCGCAGGACGCGCAGCAGGCTGCGGGTCGGCTCGGTGATTTCGGCGACCTTCAGGCTAAAACCGGCAACGATCGCCAACGCCAGGAAGACGGCCCCCACCAGTCCCGTGACGGCCAGGCTGCCGAAGAGGCCATGGGGATCCACCACCTGCAGCACACCCTCGCGCACAAACGAGAGCACCGGCAGCAGGATCATGCTCAGGAGCGCCGTCTTCAGGTAAAAGCGGATCACCGCACCCTGCCCCGGGTTGGCGCTCCGACGGCCCCAGAGGACGTAGAGCAGCGCCGCCTGCAGGATGCCCGCGACGGAGACCGCCAGCGCAACCCCCTGCACGCCCAGCAGCGCCAGGCCCGCCAGGTAGACCGGGATGCCGGCCGCGACCGCCAGGCTCCCGAACACCGCGGGGGTGAGCGTGTCGCGGGTCGCGTAAAACCCGCGCACGACGACCGTGTTGGCCGAAAAGGCAAACGCGCCGACCAGGAAATAGACCAATACCTCGGCCGTGAGGCGGGTGGCGGCCGGCTCGAAGCGCCCGCGTTCGAAGAGGATGCGCACGACCTCGGGGCTGACCACCATGAAGAGGGCCGAGACCGGGATGAGCAGGGCCAGGTAGCGCAGGGTGCGGTTCAACAGCCGGTTCATCTCCGCGATATCCCCCGCCTCGGCCAGGCGGGCCATGAAGGGGTAGGAGGCCGTTCCCACGGCCTGGCCGAAGACCCCCACCAGGATGAGCATCACCCGCAGGCTGAAATTCAGGACCGCGATGCCCCCGGCCGGAAGGTAGGAGCCGAAGAACCGGAACAGGAACTCGGTTGAAAAGCTCATGCTGAGCCCGATCATCAGGGGCACGGTCAGGCGCAGGTACTCCCGCACGTCAGGGTGCCGCCAGCCCCAGGCGAGCCTCAGGCGCATACCGACCCGTCGCGCCCCGGCGATCTGCAGCGCCAGGTTCCCGCACACCGCCCCGGCCAGGACCCCCCAGGCAAACCCCTCCATCCCCAGACGCGGGCCGAGCAGCAGTCCGCCGAGGATGATGCCCAGGTTGTAGATCAGGGGGGCCAGTGCGGGTAGAAAGAACCGGCCGTGGGCGAACTGCACCGCCATGAAGAGGCCGCCGGCGAAAAAGGCCACCTGGCCGGGCAGGATGATGCGGGTCATCCGCACCGCGGCCTCCAGCACCTCGGACTCCCGGACCCCGGGGGCCGCCAGCGCCACCAGGTCGGGGGCGAACACCATGGCGGCCAGGGTCCCGGCCGCGGCAAGGACGCCGAAGAGGCAGAAGATGACCGAAAAGACCCGCCATGCCTCCTCCGTGTCCCGGCGCAGCAGGTAACGGGTGAAGATGGGGATGAAGGTGACGGAGAGAAAACCACTCGCCAGCACGTGGTTGAGGACCTCCGGGAGGGCGAAGGCGACCTGATAGGCGTCCACCTCCACTCCGGCCCCGCCCACGTAGGCCACCATCATCTCGCGCAGCAGCCCGATGACGCGGCTCAGAAAGACCGAGCCCATCATGATCAACGATGCGATGCCGACCTTGCGGCCGAGAGACGAATCCATGGGCGGCACTT
>JBFYWX010000408.1:0-10178 GCA_041310825.1 Desulfobacteraceae bacterium
GTTGATCGGCGCCGAGGTCGGCTTGGCTGCCGTTGCGACGGGTGCCAGAGCCGGCCGCCGGCGCATCGCGGAAGAGGCTCTGGCGGATGTGTTCGGCATCGAGATGCCGGCAGGCGAGACGGTTGTCGCGGCAAAGGCCGCCCCGCGCCGGGCAGAGGCGCCGCCCATTTCGAAGAGGCCTACCGCCTCCGGGGCGAAGCGGGCGCCGGCGCGCAAAGCAACCCCCGTCTCCCAAAAGACCGGCGATGCAATACGGACGGTGCGCGCCGCTGCGCAAACCAAGCCCGTTACCGGCCAAACCGTTGCGAAACTGCGCACGAAGTTCGGCATGTCGACAAGCCAGTTTGCAAGGCTGCTCGGCGTCAGCGCGCCTGCCGTGACGAACTGGGAAACGAAACAAGGGGCCATTGGTTTTCAGGCACGTACGCTCGATGCCTGGAACGGAGCGACGAAATTGACCAAACGCCAAGCCTGGCGGGTGCTGAACGGCTCATGAAGGCCGCAAAGCACGCGGTATTTTTACCTTCGGTTCAAGGTCGGTTTTAATCGGCCGGGCTTCATGCTATGTTTATCGATCCAATCGCCAAATTGAATTTCCGGGGGGACACCCAACGCAACCCGATGAGGCGGCAGCTTCACATATGGACCTCCATCTGGTCATACCTGCGCTTTCGGATACTGCCATCCAGACCGGTCCAACTGCTGATCCAGACCGGACTGAAATGGGACCGCGACAACTGCCCCGGCATGGCCGCCGCCCTCTCCTACTACGCGCTCTTCTCCCTCTTCCCGTTACTTCTTGTGATCCTCAGCATCCTGGGAGCCCTGATCGGCCCGGAGACGGAGGCGTTTCAGTACATTCAGAAGCTGATCGTGCGGGACCTGCCGCCGACCGTGCACGACATGGTGGTCGGAACCATAATTGCGCTGAACCAGAACAGCGTCGGCGCCGGAATCGTTGGATTCGGCCTGCTCTTCTTAGCGGCGAGCAAACTATTTGCGGTGCTGCGCCAGTCGGTGAACACAATCTGGGAATCACCCGCCCGCCTCTCCGAGGCGGGCTCGATTCCCAAAATGGTGCTCTTCTTCATCCTCAACAAGCTGGTGGCCTACCTGCTCGTGCTGGCGACAGCTATGCTCCTGTTGGCCTCCTTTGTGGCGAATATTCTCATCCGGGCCGTGATCGAGCTGGTCAACCATTTCCAGGAGCACGTGGTCTTTATCGAGAAGGTGGACGAGCTGCTGCTGACCCGCGGGCTTCAGGTCAGTACCTCCGTTTTCATCCTGAGCCTGACCTTGTGTATTCTGTTCAAACTGCTGCCCGCCGTCCGCCCCCAGTGGCGGGACGTCTGGATAGGGGCCATCATCACAGCCCTGATGCTGGTCGGACTGCAGCAGTTCGCCACAGGCGGCGTCGTATCGGTGTTCAGTAAATTCCTCTCCTATGGAGTTATCGGCAGCGTCATGATCTTGATGTTGTGGATCTTCCTGGCCTGCCAGATCGTCTTTGTGGGGTGCGAGTTCGCTTTTGTTTACGCGCACCTTTACGGCAGCCGCCGAACCCCTGCCACATGAGGTAATATTATGACCCGTTTTAAACGGCGCGTGTTGATCGGTCTTGGCGTGATCATGCTGCTGTTGGCAGGCCTGGGGTTTCTGGCCTACAAATTCTACCTCTCACCCACGAGCTACGCCCTGCAGCGGGCGGAGGCGTTTTTGTTCCGGCGGATGCAGGTCGCCCGGCTGAGCCTCGAGGGGGAGTACCGGTTTTTTTTCGTCACCAATCGCCGCCCGGTGAGCACTGTCGGGCCGTTCGAGGAGCGTTTCGGGGCCGAGCGCGAAGAGACCCTCAAATTCGGCTTTTTCGATGTGAAGATCGAGCCCACCCTGGGCCTTGGCATGCTCGTCAACCCGACCGAGTGGTTCCAGAACGAGGAGATCAAGCTCAAGGCGGTGCAGGAGCTCGACCAGGCCGCCTTCACCGAGCAGCTGCAGGCCCTGGTCGACAAATCCCCGCAGCGCTCGCTCCTGGTGGTCGTGCACGGGTTCAGGGAGGCGTTCCCGTCGGCCCTGCGCAAGACCACCTTCATCGGCCACGTGCTGGACATCAACTCGCCGGTGCTGCTCTTCGACTGGCCCGGTGACCAGGGCAGCTCCCCGAGCGGCTACCGACGCGCGCGCCAGGTCGCCAAGGAGTCCGCGCCCGATCTGGCCCGCAGCATCGAGCTGACCGTGCGGGACATCCGGCCCGACCGGCTGTGGCTGATCGCGAACAGCATGGGAGCCCAGGTCGTCGTCGACGCCTTCCGCCTGCTCTACGATCAGACCGCCCTGGCCGATGCCGAAACCAAGATCAAGGATGTCGTCCTGACCGCCCCCGACGTCGATTACAACGAGTTCGACGAAAAATTCCGGCATGCGCTCGAAGCCCTTGCAGAAAAAACCACGATCTACGTCTCCTCGAACGACAGGGCTCTGCTGGCCAGCCGGATCCTCAACCGGAGTCGCCGGCGCGGGGAGAGCACGCTGACCCCGCGGCAGCTCGATACGGCCGTTCGGGTCGTTGCCCTTGATCCGAACGACGAGGAGGTCAACGTGGTGGATGTCACACCGGTGAACCGCACGCGGAACTTCCACAATTTCAGCCTGGAGACCCCGGAGTTCTTCGACGATCTCTACCTGCGGCTCACCAACGCCGAAACCCCGCGCAGCCGGCTCATCTATCCGGTCCAGGCGCCGAACGGCACCGTCTACTGGATCCTGACCCGCGGCCGATGATCGGAGAATCTCATGCCCCGTGCCATAATTTCTTTTCGACTCCTGCCTCTTCTTCCCCGCTTGGGGATTTACGGTCTTGCGGCACTCCTCTTCCTGCTCTTCCTGTCAGGCTGCAGCGGCCAGCCGATGCAGCCTTGGCACACCGAAATGCTGCAGGAGGAGTTCGCCGCCGCCAAGGACGCCGAGGTCCTCACCTTCGAGGGCTACCGCCGCCTGGAGGAGCGGCTGTTCGCCGAGCTGGACGAGAAGGTCATCGCCTCCACCCCCACCGGGCCGGCCCATGCGCTCGTGCGCTACAGCCGGGGCAGCGCCGCCGACCCCCGGAAGCAGCCCGCCGACTGGAACCGCAGCTTCGAGCTCCCGGCCGCCCCTCCGGCCGGCGGGGTGCTCCTCCTGCACGGGATGTCGGATTCGCCCTACAGCATGCGGGCACTGGGGGAAAGCCTCCATCGACGCGGCTTCTGGGTAATCGGCCTGCGCCTGCCCGGCCACGGCACGGCCCCCTCGGGGCTCCTGGAGGTGAAATGGGAGGACATGGCCGCCGCGGTGCGCCTGGGAGTCACGCATCTGGCCGCAAAGGTGGGAGCGCAGCCGATCCACCTCATCGGCTATTCGACCGGGGCCCCCCTGGCCCTGGACTTCGCCCTCGATGCGCTTGAAGGGAAGGCCGGGCCGGTCCCGGCCGGCCTGGTCCTGATCTCGCCGGCCATCGGCCTTCACCCGGCCGCGGCCCTGGCGGCCTGGAAGCGGCGGCTCTCCCTCGTTCCAGGCCTGGGTGCCCTCGCCTGGCTATCGGTCGAGCGGGAATTCGACCCCTTCAAATACAACTCCTTCACCACGAATGCCGGGGAGCAGGTCCACCGGCTGACGCAGTCGGTCGCCGGACGCGTCGAGACCCGCGCCCGTTCACACCCGGACAGGGTCCTGCCGCCGACCCTCGTGATCAAATCGAACGCGGATGCCACCGTTTCCACCGATGCTGTGGTGGACCGGCTGCTCGGACGGCTCGACCCGAATCGCCATGAGATGGTGCTGTTCGATATCAACCGCTGCGAGGCCAAGTCCATCCTGCTCTTTGCGGACCCGCGCGCACTGGCGACCCGGGTGGTCGGCGACGGCAGCCTGCCGTTCACACTGACCCTCGTCACCAACGAGAACGCTGAGAGCCAGGCGGTCGTCGCCCGCCGCCAGGCGCCCTTCTCCGCTAATTTCTCCAAAACTGAAACCTTGGGGCTCGCCTGGCCGCCCGGGGTGATCTCGCTCTCCCACGTGGCCCTGCCCTTCCCTCCGAACGACCCGCTCTACGGGCGGCGTCCGCCCGAAAGCGAAAATATCCTCTTTCTCGGACAGATGGCGATCCAGGGGGAACGAGGGCTGCTCACGCTTCCCTTGGAGTGGCTCCTGCGCCTGCGGTATAACCCGTTCTACGACTACCTGGAGGCGCGGGTGCTCGCCTGGGTCGAAAATCCCGGTGCAAAGACTGCGGGAACTACTTCGGCCACCCCTTGATGCCCGAGCCTTTTGGGAAGTGCTATTTCCTTATTGACTTGACTCAGGAAGGCCCTTACAGTCCGAACCTGTAGTGAAAGTCACCTTCACCATCCACATCTATCCAACCAAAGGAGGTCACCATGTCCCAACTGGTCGCAGTCGAGTTTAAGGATGAGCACACCGCATTCGCCGTGCGGGCGGAACTGGCCAAGATGCAGAAAGAGTACCTCATCGACATGAAAGACGTGGTGGTCGTCACCAAGGATGAAAAGGGCAAGGTCAAGCTCCATCAGGCGGTCAACCTGACCATGACGGGAGCCGTTAGCGGCAGCTTCTGGGGCATGCTGATCGGCATTCTCTTTCTCAATCCCCTGCTGGGCGCGGCCGTAGGGGCCGGCGCCGGGGCTCTCAGCGGCAAGCTCGCCGACATCGGGATCGACGACAAGTTCATGAAAGAGTTCAGCAATGACTTCACCCCCGGCGCATCGGCCCTGTTCGTACTGTTCCGCCAGGCCACGGCGGACAAGGTGCTTGAGCGTTTGAAGGACTTCAAGGGCAAAGTCCTGAAGTCGAACCTCAGCATCGACAGCGAGAAGAGGCTGCGCCAGGTGCTCGAGGGATAGGCCGGCCACACGGGTCTCTGCATGCAGACAAGGGGGGTGCCCCCGACGCCCGATCGGGAGAAGAAGGAGCCATGCGATGTTGGAAGAGCTGACTGAAACTCTGAGGTCGTCCAGAACCGAAACTCTCGCCAAGGCCTTTTCGCGCTGGGGCCGAAGCGGGTTCTGGGCGCTGGTGGTGATGGGGGCGCTCCCCCTGGTCATCATGGTCTACACGCTGGTCTTTTCGGGCCGGCCGGCCGGCAGCACCCGCTCGGGGCTGCCTCTCGTCCAATTCTTCTCGACGGCCGGGCTCGTGCTCCTGGTCTTTCTGACCTTGTGGTTCCACCGCTACACCCGCATTGCCGCACGCCTCCAGGATCCGGCATCGCGGCCCTCCGACGCCTCCCTGCGCAAAACCGTCTGGACCGGGGTGGTGGCGGCCAGCATCGCCATCCTCTTCTCGATGCTGGTGCTGCTCTTGGAGGTGGGCACGCTGCTCTTCTATTTCCTGTCGGCGCCCCAGGCCGGCATACCCACCTTGCAGACCACGGCAGGGGCTGCGGCCGCCACCTGGGTCTCGGCGGTGGACATGATGAACCTGATGTCGGTGATCCTGACCCTCGGAGGAGAGATTTTCGCGCTGATCTTCGGCCTGCTGCTTCTCTTCCGGACCATTCAGGTGCCGGCGGAGCCGGCCAAGGGATCTCACTGACACCCCAGCAGACGGCCGGCCGCTCCAGCCCCTCCCCCTTTTCCCACCGCTCCCGGGTGGGCTAAGGGGAGAGGCCCGACCTTCGAACCCTCCCCTTTTTGAACTGGAGGGGCACCCCTCTTTCACAAAGAGGGGATAGGGGAGATTTCACGGACCAGATCGGTTTAGTTGCAAAACGATTAAGGCCTCCTGGCCGTGATGCGCCTTTCGTCCGGAGCATGCAGCACGAGACGGCCCTCCGGGGAGATCTCGAAGCGGAAAACCGCCTGCAACACCTCCAGGAACCGGGCCTCCTGTGAGCTCAAGGGCTCCTCGCACGCCATCATGGTGGTTCCCATCTGTGTGAAGGAGAGTCCCTCCCCGGTCAAATTGTAGCCCCCGATGAAACGGTTGCACGAGGCGTTCCCGGCCACCCGACCCTCATCCATGAAGAGGATCGTCGCCTCGGATTTGTCGACCACCGGCGCGCCGCCGATCGTCTCCACGATCCATTCGCCGCCGGTGAGAAGCGTCTTGGGATCCCCGCCGCAGCCGGGATGCCCTTTGCCGTCAAGTTCGTAGCGCACCTGGTAAGGATGGGGCATGCCGGTGGCGACGTCGGCGCAGATCCGGGGCTGGATCCATACCGACAGGCGGCGGCCATCGGCCTCGGTGCGGTAGCGGATGCCGTCGGCCGAAACCTGGGGCGCGGTCCGCGGGAAGCGGAGTTGAAGCGCCCCGAAGTCGGCGTTCAAGAAGATGGCGCCCGCATCGATCGTGATCATCCAGCCCGGCTCCTGGCCGCGGGCGGTGAAGGGAAGCGCGGGCTCCCGCACGGCCAGGCACTCCGGCAGCTCCCTGCCGCGCACGGTGACGAGGGCGCGCTCACCCTTGCTCCAGAAGCCGGTCTCCGACCCGTCGACAGCCCGGTAGCGCGCCCCGGAGGCCGAGACCGCCGGCTTCAGCTCGAAGCCCTCCCCCCCGAGGACCATGCGCGCGCGCTCCCCCTGTGCACCGAAGATGACCGATTCCTCCCCGCATCGGTAGGGCATGCCGAAGGGGGCCTGCCCGACCGTCCCCGGCACCGCGAGTTCATTCGCCGCCGGCTTCGTGTGCAGCGCAGGGCTGCAGCCGGAGGCGAGCACCACGAAAACGACCAGGGACGCCCACAGAGACTGTTTTTCAAGAATTCGCATTGTTCTGAAAACCTCCGATTTCATCTTTCAAGCAAGTTAGGCATTTTCTGTGGGAGTCCCGCCATGGCGGGACCGCGATCGAATCGTGGCTGGAAGCCACTCCCACAACATCTGAACTTACTCGCTGACGAACCGCCGTCGCAGACGGCGTGCAGCGCTTTCAAGCAAGTTAGTCTTTTTTCCTGTGGGAGCGGCATCCTGCCGCGATGATCGCGGGCTGGAGCCTACTCCGCCGAAGCCGCCTGGCTGCGAAGGCCAGGAGCCGCTCCCACAAAAACCGGACTTGTTTGCGGGAAAAAAGTGGTGCGCTCCGCGCCATGAGGCGCTAGAAGGCGCCAAATAAGGTGGCCAAAAAAATAAGTGCGACGAGGGAAATCATCGGCACGACGACGGCGACCGCAAAAACATCAAAGTAGGCCTCGCGATGCGAAAGCTTGCAGATGCTAAGGATCGTGATGACGGCGCCGTTATGGGGCAGCGCGTCCAGCGCACCGGATGCCACCGCCGTCACTCGGTGCATGGCATCGAGCGAGATGCCGTAGTCTTGCGCCATCCGGACATAGGTGGCTCCGAGGGCATCGAGCGCGATGCTCATCCCGCCGGAGGCCGATCCGGTCAAGGCCGACAGCACGTTCACCGCCGCCGCCAGGGATATGAGCGGGTTGCCCGCGCCGATCGACAGCACGGCCTCGCGGATCATGTCAAACGCGGGAAGGGCGGCGATCACCGCGCCGAATCCAACCAGGCTGGCGACATTGAAAATAGGCAAAACGGCGGCGTCCGCCCCGTGGTTCAGACTCGCCTTTAGGCTTTCGATGCGGGCGCGGTTGGCGAATGCGAGAAACAGGATCGAGAGGAAGAGTGCCACGATGATGGCCCAGACACCCCGTACACTCTCGATGGTTGTGGCGCCGAAGCGGGGTTCGGCCAGGTGGGCGGTGTTCATCATCGGAACGATGAACTGGATGAAGGCAAAGTTCACCGCGATGACGATGACCACCGGTGCCAGCGCGAGCCAAAAAGGGGGCCCCTCGGCGGCGTCGGCCGGAGCTTCCGTAAGTTCGTTGATGTCGAAGCCGCAGCTCTGCACGTGTTCGCGCATCACCCCGTCCGGCGCCGGCAGGTTGTCGTCGTGGGCGCCGTACCCCTCGCCAGCGGCCCGCGCTTTGGCCGAGCGGCGGGCCAGCCAGGCGGTTCCGAGTGCAAACATGATGATGCCGGTGATCACCCCCAGGCCCGGCGCAGCGAAGGCGGTGGTGCCGAAGAACGGCATGGGGATGGCGTTTTGGATGGCCGGGGTTCCCGGCAGCGCGGACATGGTAAAGGTGAACGCACCCAGCGCCAGCGTACCCGGAATCAGGCGTTTGGGGATATCGGCATCTCTGAAAAGGGCGGCGGCCACCGGAAATATGGCGAAGGCGACAACGAACAGCGACACCCCGCCGTAGGTCAATACCCCGCAGCAGAGGACCACCGCCATGATGGCCCGCTCGGCTCCCAGCCGGGCGATGACCGCCCGCGCGATGGATTGGGCCGAGCCGCTGTCCTCCATCAGTTTACCGAAGATGGCGCCCAGCATGAAGAGCGGAAAAAAGGTGATGATGAACCCGCCGGTTCCGGTCATGAAGATCTGCGTGTAGGCCGCAAGCAGGGGAAGCCCGCCCGCAAGGAGTGCGGCCAGCAGGGCCATACCGGGCGCCAGGATCAGCAGCGTCACCCCGCGGAAGGCCAGATACATCAGCAGACCGAGCGCAACCAGGACGGCAAGGATGTCGATCATTCGCCTTTGTTCCTTTCGGCGCCTTCCGGCAGGTGGGCCGGCTTGAGGCTCTCTTCATAGACAAAGGTGGGTCTCCAGGAGGAGCGCTCGCCCAGATCGTCGAAATGCTGCGCCAACCAATTTTCTGCCGTCCGCCAGCCGATATCGTGCAGATGCTGCAGAAATACCCACTCGGAATTGAGTTTGCTGGACACGCTCAGCTTCTGCATCTCCTCCTCGGACTGAATCAGGTGGAGGCGGCCGTCCCGGTAGGCTTGACGTTCGAGGCCTTCATGATGGATTATCTCCCAGAGGAAAGCGATCGCCCGCAGCTCCTTCATCAGGCTGGCATTGAAGGTGATTTCATTCAGCCGGTTGTTGATTTCATAGGCCGTCCGGGGGATTTTTTCCCGGATGAACGGGTTGATCTGGACAATCACGATGTCGCGGGCCTCGGTCTCATCGATCAGGGGGAAGATCGGCGGATTGCCCATGTAGCCCCCATCCCAGTAAGCCTCGCCGTCGATTTCAACCGCCTGGAACAGAAACGGCAGGCAGGCCGACGCCATGGTGGTGTCGACGGAGATGGCTGGCTGCCGGAACACTTTCGGGCGCCCGGTGCGCACATTCGTGGCGGAGAGGAAAAGCTTCGGCAGCGGAGCCCGGTTGATAACGTCGAAATCGAAAAAATCGGCCACGATGTCGCGCAGCGGGTTGATGTTGAAGGGATTGAACTCATAGGGAGAGAAGGTTCGCGTCAGGCTGTCGAACAGGAGAAAGCTGGGCGAGAGATCCAGGCTCCAGCGCCCCATCATGACATCGAAGAACGACCGCTGGATCGGGCTCATCCGCCCGGCCTCGCTCACCCGCTTCCAGAAGCCCGAAAGCAACTCCTGCGCCGTTTTTCGCCCCCCTCCCGCCAGTCCCTGGGCCAACGCAACCGCGTTCATGGCTCCGGCGCTGGTCCCGCTGATCCCTTCGATCTCGATGCGCCCGTCGTCGAGCAGGCGGTCCAGAACGCCCCAGGTGAAGGCGCCGTGGGAACCGCCGCCTTGGAGGGCGATGTCGATTTTTTTGGTGCAGCTGCTGTTCATTTTTTGTCTCCGTTCGGCGTTTTGTTAATTTATCATTCAAGGCTTCAACAAAATTCTAATTTGAGCTTGAAAAAAATGACGCTGTACGACTTGTAATTTTCCGTGCGGGGTTTTTCATTGCATCTGCCATATTGTTGGATGATGACACCGTACACAAGTGATTCTGTACTTAAAAATATGTAGAATGAGGATGAACGGCAGAGCAAAGCAAAAGTGACTTTCTGACATCATGATATCAGAGGATAGGAGCTCGCTTTTCGAAGCCGTCCGCATCTCCACCTCCCGAATGGTGTTCCGCCAAATTGTAAGCCCAGCATGGGGTGTCGGCCGGAATCGGCCAAGAAAGAATAGAATTCATGCCGGCCGGCCGCAGTCGGCGTCAAGCCGGACTCCTGGGGCATAGGGTGGAAAACGGATTCAGACGAACGGAAAGGCAATGATGGCAAATCCCGAGGCCGAAGCCGCTGCCGCCCATCCTGGTGTCAGGTTGCGGTGTGTCCAGTTGCGGACTGCGCACCGGCGTGATGAATCGGATCAATCCTCGTCCGACGTGGCGGCCGCCTCCGC
>JBFYWX010000423.1:0-3539 GCA_041310825.1 Desulfobacteraceae bacterium
AGGTCGTTCCGTCGCCCATCTCCGGGTTGCAGTCCTTCTCGTAGAGGTACTTCGCCACGTCCTCGAGGTAGCCCGAACCGTCACTCGGATAGTCCAGTTTGGCCGTGCTGTAGGCCGCGATCTTGTCGTCGTTGATGTAATTGCCGTTCCAGAGCCGACTGTCGCGGTCCCGGGTGGACTCGCCGTCGGTCATTAAAATGATGTAGTTCTTCTGGCAGCGCTCCTCCATGGGAGAAACGTAGCGGCCCCCGCTGTAGGTCCCGGTGGGGAATCCGCTCGTGTTGAACCAGCTCGACCTCCCGGCATAGTAGAGACCGGCCTCGGCCAGGGTCTCGGCCAGCGGGGTCCAGCCGTTGGGGGTGGCGCCAGCGACGGCGCTCAGCAGTGCCAGGCGGTGGCTGTCCTTGTTGACGCTGTCAAGGGGTGCAATCAACCGGCCGCCCTGCTCGGTGTTGAAGACCATCATGCCGAAGCGCACGTCGTTCGTCGTCGCGATCAGGTCGGTCAGCACCTGCTGGGCCACGCTGATCCGGGTCTGGAGCGCCCCCACGCCGGAGGCGCTGTAGTTCAGGTAGTTCCCCATCCGCAGGCGCCGCTCGGTAGACCCACCGCAGGTGAAAGTGATGTCGCGGATGTAACCCTCGGCATAGCCCTGGCTCAGCAGGTTCGTCTTGATGATAGCGCAGGCAATGTTGTTGATGCTGCTCGTGTAGAGGGAGTAATAGTACTGCCTGGTCCAGGAATTGTAGCGTCGGTAATAAACCGCGTTGGCCGTGTAGCTGCAACTGCCGCAGGTGTAGGTTTGGGTGGGATCGTAGGGGTCGCCCGGCACGTCAGCGTTCGACATCGACCCCGATGTGTCGAAGATGATCAGGACATTGGGCTCGAGGTCGGGGTTGGTGACCGTTCCGTAGATCTCGGTGTCGTCGGCCCGCACGGGCCCGGAAAAGAGCAGAGCCACCATCAGGGCTGCCAGATAATATCGTTTCATGCCGAAGCCTCCTTGAATAGCGTGCCGCCGGTGCGCCTAATACTTATTGAACACTTTGTAGGCCCCGATCTGGACCTGGGTGTTGCCGGCGGCCGAGGTGGCCGTGATCCCGTAGCGGCGCACCTCGAAGTATTTCAAACTGAAGCCTGAGCCCAAGGGCGGCGAGGCGATGTGTGCCTGCTGGGGCAGATGGTTGGCCGCCGTGCTGAGCTCGCTGGCGAGCGCCGTCGGGGTCGTCCCGGCCATGATGCAGCGCACCTCCAGATTGGCCACCGGGGTGTCGCTCGGGTCCTTCAGCTGCACCTTGTGGAACGCGGCCTCCGGCCCGGCCAGAAGAAACGCGTTCGTCAACCACTCGGTGCGGCCGGTGTCGAAATTCTCAAGGGCCTCGACCACCCCGCCCTCGGCGCTGTAGAACTCCCGCGCAAGCTCCTGCTCGTTGCGGACGACATGCATCTCCGTGTTGGAGGTCCACAAGGCGAGCACCCCCGCCAGAAGCAGGATGGCCGACATCAAAATGGAGGCCCCGAGGACGAACCCGTCTTCATTGCCGATGATTTTTTGGAGCGTCCGAATCATACGCATCGCCTTGTAGCCCTCACTGCCGACGGGCGGGTTCATTTAAAGGTTGCGACAGCGCACCCGGGTGGAGTACTCGCGGGCGACCGTCTGGCTGCGCCCGGCGGGCCGGCTCAGGCTGAGCGTGACCTCCACCGTGCGAATGGCCGCACGCTCGGCCGCATCGTCGATGGGGAACGGGATTTGGAGGTCCCCGGCATCGAAATAGCGAAAGCTCAGAGCGGCCACGTCCCCCATCAGCACATCCTGGACCGTGTCGTTGGTCTGGAGCAGGCTGCTGCCGTTCTGTTCATAGGTGATGCTCTCGAAGGCTCCGGCCAGCTCCCCGTCGAAGTTGACATCGGCCGTGAAGCCAAAACGCGAGGGTTCCGCCGCGACGATCCCCGCCGGGGCGCTCCCCATGGGGTTCAGCCCGGCCAGACGGATGTCCTGGACCATCATCTCGACCGCGTTGCGGACGCTTTGCTGGGAGCCGGCCTTGACGTTTTCGGCGGTGTAGGAACGGTTGAGCCGGTCGAAGCCCGCGTAGACCGCCCCGAACAGAATCGCGATGGTGCCGAGCACGAGCAGCGTTTCGATCATGGAAAAGCCCGCCTGCCCCGTCAGCCCCCGCGCGCTGCGGCCGTGCAGCCGGCCCGGATTCGAGAGCGGCTTCATACCCCGCCTCCCTGGGTGCTCGATGAAATTTCAACGCTGCGCTCGCGACCCAAGCGGTTCCACTGAACCCGCACCGTGATGTCGCGCGCCCCGGCGCCGAGGTTGGAGATCGCCCAGCTGCGCGAGTAGATCCCCCCGTTCTGCCCGTCCGGATGGATCGGGTTGTTGGGGTCCGTGTAGGACCCGGCCGCCAGGCTCGTGACGTCCTGGTTCTTGAGCGTCTCGAGCTGGGTTTTGGCCAGCATGCTGGCCTGGGTGGTGATGTTGCCGTTTGTGTTGTTGCGGGTCGAGCTGAACTGCATCGAGACGGCGGCCATCATGCCGATGGCCAGGATCGCCATAGCGATCATCAGTTCGATGAACGTGAAACCGTGTTGACCCACCCGTGCGGTTCGCATTGCCTGTCTCCTCGCATTCTCACTGGATCCACACCCGACCCAGCCGGTTCAGACGAATGTCCCTGCGCCCGGCCGGGTTTTCGACCGGGATGAGGGCTTCGGTGGCCAGGTCGGCCGGTAGTCCGCGCCCGGTGAAGCGCACACGACTGTCGGCCAGGCTGAGATCGGCCAGACGGACGGTGACCCCGGCGGGGAACTGCCTGTCCTGGACCAGCCGCTCCGTGCCGTTTCGCACCCAGTCCCCGGCCGTGCCGGAGCCCGCCCCGTTGTCGACGAATATGCTGTAGCCAACGGCGGTGAACTGAACGGCCACGAAGGCGTTTTCACGCATCGCCCGGATCTTCGCGCTCTCGATGTCGGCCATCAGATTGATGGCCGCACCCCGCAGGCGATGGCCCGACAGCCAGCTCAGAAACGAAGGCATGGTGATGCTCGCCAGGACGGCGATGATCGCCAGGGTGACCGCCACTTCTAATGCCGTAAAACCCGAATCCCGTCGCATGGTCAAAACACTCCTGCTCTGAGTTGCCGATTGGTTGATACAAATCCTGTGCCATGCGCCAGCCCTCCGGTCGTCGCCTGGGCCTTGGGACCCGGTTGTCCCTGCGGGCACAGGATTAACTTTCTGAAATAACTATTATAATTTTTTAAATTGGCAACAAGGGCCGGAAATCGGAGGGAGGGGCTGAAACAAGCCGCAGCGACTGCCGTCAGCCGTTTTGTCTAAAGAGGGTATTAGCTTTATTTAGAGCACCTTAAAAGTTTTGATACCAGTAAAAAAAGAAGGGGAGGTAAAGCCTGGGTTCGACAGTCACAGGCAAACGCTATAGAGAATAACAAAACAATTCGGGTGGTTGCGATTAGAGACCGATTCAGCGTGTGTCTATGGATTTAGGGGGTGGTTTCGAGCTTTA